>NZ_JBIYCZ010000044.1:0-1409 GCF_044908245.1 Bacillus sp. RC242 | reverse complement strand
GGTGCACTTTTTAATGGCTAAACTTTCTTCAAAAGAAAAAATACGAGCGATAAGACGATATTTAGAGGGGACTGAAGGTGGAAAAACAATTGCTAAATCTATTGATGTTCACCCCAGTATGCTCTATCAGTGGATTAAACAATATGAAGCCTTAGGTGAAAATGCTTTTGAAAAACGCTATACATCCTACTCTACCCAGTATAAACTAGATGTACTTAATTATATGAACGAACAAGGGACATCTATTAGGGAAACAGCGGCGCTTTTCAACATTCCTTCTTACGAAACACTTCGAAAATGGAAAGTAGCTTATGGAACAGGAGGATTGGATGCCCTACAATCAAAGAAAAAGGGGCGTCCATCCATGGAAAAGAAAAAAACAAATACAACTAAAGATCAAGGAATAGTTGAAGGTTCAATAGAGGAACTACAAGCGGAAAATGAGCGTTTACGTATGGAAAATGCGTATTTAAAAAAGTTGAATGCCTTAGTTCAAAACAAGGAGAAATCACGAAACAAGACAAAGCCCAAGTAGTCTATGAATTAAGGCATGAATTTTCAGTGAAGGTGCTACTTCAGATCGCAGATATTCCGCGTAGTACGTATTATTATTGGGTTAAAAGATTCGATCGTCCTGATTCAGATGTAGAACTAAAAGGATTGATTCGAACCATTTATGACGAACATGAGGGGCTTTATGGTTATCGTCGTATTCGTGATGAACTTACGAATCGCGGACATAAAGTAAATCATAAAAAAGTGTATCGTATCATGAAAGAATTGGGATTAAAATGTCTCGTTCGTATGAAAAAATATCGCTCTTATAAAGGAACAGTTGGAAAAATTGCACCCAATATTTTAAATCGCAACTTTCAAGCTGAAAAACCAAATAAAAAGTGGGTTACGGATATTACGGAGTTTAAATTATTTGGAGAAAAGCTATATCTATCGCCAATGTTAGACTTATTTAATGGTGAAATTATCACATACACAATTGGTTCAAGACCAACTTATTCACTTGTTTCAACGATGTTAGACCAAGCGTTTGAACACTTAACAGTCAAAGATACACTCTTGATCCATTCTGATCAAGGTTGGCACTATCAAATGAAACAATACCGTCATTCCCTTACTAAACGTGGCATTACACAAAGCATGTCTCGTAAAGGAAACTGTTACGATAACGCAGTGATTGAAAACTTCTTTGGCATCATGAAGTCAGAATTTCTGTATCGAAAAGAATTTGAGAGTATGGAACATTTTAAGAAAGAACTAGCAAAATATATAAAGTACTATAATCATAAAAGAATTAAGGCAAAACTAAAAGGCATGAGCCCAGTACAATACCGGACCCATGCCCAAAAGGTTGCCTAATGAAATAATCAGTCTAACTTTATGGGGTCACTTCA
>NZ_JBIYCZ010000042.1:0-1659 GCF_044908245.1 Bacillus sp. RC242 | reverse complement strand
CCACATCGCTATCAAGCTAACAAAATAAAATCCCCCCTAAAATGAAAAAATACGCTATTCTTTCTGTAGAATCATAGGAAAGGATGGCGTTTTTGTATGTCTATTTCTGTATCTGATGAATTACAACTATTTGCTCAAGAAATTCAAAACTTCTTATCTCCAAATTTCTTACGAGATCTTGCTAGAAATGTTGGTTTTGTGCAAAGAACCAGTAAGTACCAAGCAAAAGATTTAGTCGCTTTATGTGTATGGATCAGTCAAAAAGTCGCTAAAACCTCTTTAACTCATTTATGTAGCTGTTTAGAAGCATCAACAGAAGTGCTCATCAGTCCCGAAGGACTGAATCAACGATTTAATGCCACAGCCGTGCAATTCCTACAACAAGTGTTAGCCGAACTTCTCAACCAAAAGTTATCTTCAACTAAGATGCTCACTTCTCCATACGCTTCTATTTTCAAACGTATTCGTATCCTAGATTCAACTGCCTTTCAACTTCCCGATGTATTTTCATCTGTTTATCCAGGTGCAGGAGGATGCAGCCATACAGCTGGGGTGAAGATTCAGCTTGAGTATGATTTATTAAGTGGACAGTTCCTACATATTCATACAGGCCCAGGTAAACAACATGATCGAACCTATGGTTCTCTATGTGCCCCAACTGTGGCAGCGAATGATTTATGTATCCGTGATTTAGGTTATTTTCACTTGAAAGATCTTCAACATATACAAGATAAAAAGGCTTACTATATCTCTCGTATTAAATCAAATACACGTATTTATCAAAAAAATCCCACTCCTGATTATTTTCAAGATGGAAGAATCAAGAAAGGTACAGAGTATATACAGATAGATATGGAGATCTTAATGAACTCTCTTCAGCCAGGACAAACATGTGAAATATCCAACGCTTATGTAGGAATGACTGATAAAGTACCAACCCGTGTGATTGTTCATCGACTAACCAAAGAACAACAACAAAAACGATTACAAGATCAAACTGTAAGAGAAAAAAAGAAAGGAATGAAGTATTCTACTCGTAGTAAACGACTCAGTGGCATCAATGTATATATGACAAACACACCTACAGACATTGTCCCGATGGGACAAGTACATGATTGGTATTCTTTACGCTGGCAAATCGAAATTTTATTTAAAACGTGGAAGTCATTCTTTCAAATTCATCAGTGTAAAAAGATAAAACCAGAAAGATGGGAGTGCCATTTGTATGGACAATTGATTGCCATTCTACTCTGTTCTTCTATCATGTTTCAAATGCGTCAATTACTTCTTATGAAAAAGAAACGAGAACTGAGTGAGTATAAGGCCATATATATGATTAGAGATTATTTTCTTCTTCTTTTCCAAGCTATACAGAAAGACACCCAAGAACTATCAAAGGTTCTATATCGCCTATTCAATCTTCTACAGCAAAACGGGCGAAAATCTCATCGATATGAGAAGAAAACAGTCTTTGATATATTAGGTGTCGTTTACAATTGTACCATGTCTGATAATCAAGCGGCTTAATTCAAAAAAGGAAACCCGTTAGGGTTTATTTCGTATGCAAATCTTTAAAGCACCTACATATAGACTTTCGAAAAAAAGAAACAATCTCGCTTATCATTGACGTTACATGAGCTTAGCTTGATAGCGATGGGG
>NZ_JBIYCZ010000041.1:0-1803 GCF_044908245.1 Bacillus sp. RC242 | reverse complement strand
CAGGATCAAACTCTCCAATAAAGTTAGTTTGTCTAGCATCTAAAAATAAAAATTGACGTTCACGTTGTTTGTTTCGTTCAGTTTTCAAAGAACTTTTTTGTCGCTCATTTGCGACTCCCTTATGTTAACATTTTCATATTTCAATGTCAACCAAGTTTTTTTATTTTTTTTGTCGCTTTCTGCGTTGTTGCTATCGGCGACTTTTCCTATATTACACCTCTATAAGCTAATCGTCAACACCTTTTATTCAATTAATAATAAAAATAATTCCAAAGGTATTTTCTATATTAATTTCAGTCATTCAATTTCTCCATTTCAATGAAAATAATAAACAAGGACATCCCATTACATACAAGACGCCCTTTTGATTACACATTATATACATGCACTCTTTAAACTCTTGAACTCCCCCTTTCTATTTAAACTATCGTCCTACTGATTCCTTGAGGTGGGAGTTTTCTGTCGGGAATTGATAAATAGATCAATTAATTTACTTTTATCCGCCCATACCACTCCAAATAAGACTAAGCCGCCGCCTATTACTATTCTCCACGTTAAAGATTCATTTAATAGAACAATTGAAGCAACAATACTTATTAGCGGTAATGCATTTAAATATAATCCACTTACTGATGCTGAAACTCTCTCTAGTGCTTTATTCCAAAACCAATATGCTAAAATTGTTGCTCCAATAACAAGATACATTACACTAAGTCCAGTCTTCCAGGTTTCAATCTTTGGGAAACCGTAATAAAAAGTTTCTACCATTGCAAATGGTAATAAAATAACCGATCCAATAATTAAAGTTAATGTTGTAAAAACCTTGTTTGATAGATACCGTTCCTGTTTCGGTTGTTTTAACAATACTGTATAAAAAGCAAATAAGAAGGTGCTTAATAAAATAAGGATATCTCCTATTAAAGATACCTCTTGATCAGCATTGTTAGATGAAATTGTTATAAGAAGTACCCCTATAGCCCCCAATATAATACCAATCCAATAATTCGGCTGAATTTTCTCTTTCAAAAAGAAAGCTGAAAAAAGAATTGTAACTAACGGCAATGCAGCATCAATGATACTAACATGTAATCCACTTGTTAAAGAAATCCCGTAGGATGTGAACATAAAATACCCAGCTACACCAGTAAAAGATAGCAAACTCATTCTTTTCCATGGAATATGTTTATGTACGATTGCTTTTTGAAGTTGGCCATATGAAAAAAGCATACAAATCCCCCCTGCGAGGAAAAGACGAATAAATAACAAAGTAAATGGTTGAATAGATTCTAATGCCCATTTCGTTGGCACAATTGCCGTCCCCCATAATATAACAGCCACTAATAACATCCATATTTCTTTCATAATCCCCCACACCCATCAAAAAGTATATGTTAACTACCTTAATTATAGATTTTTTCTTAAGTAAAATCCTTTAAAACCACAAAAAGGTTATACGAAAAATAGCCATCCAGCCATTTTTCGCATAACCTTTTCATATTAAATCAAAAACATCATTGTTCATTCGACAACTAAATCAACATAAAAAGGTAATCCTTACCTTCAATTTATATTTAAACGTATTACTTTATAACCTTCTTATCACTTTAATATCCAAATTTTATTTTATACCCTTTCTATTTCATTCTTTTTTCGTCTTTAGGATTATTAAATTTATAGATTCTAACCTTCGGTAAATAAAAATAAACACAAAAAACCTAAGTCGAAACGACTTAGGTTTTTGCTTGGCGACGTCCTACTCTCACAGGGACAAGGTCCCAACTACCATCGGCGCTAGAGAGCTTA
>NZ_JBIYCZ010000040.1:0-2290 GCF_044908245.1 Bacillus sp. RC242 | reverse complement strand
AGGTTAAGCTGAAGAGGCGGAGCCGCAGCGAAAGCGAGTCTGAATAGGGCGTTTAGTACGTGGTCGTAGACCCGAAACCAGGTGATCTACCCATGTCCAGGGTGAAGTTCAGGTAACACTGAATGGAGGCCCGAACCCACGCACGTTGAAAAGTGCGGGGATGAGGTGTGGGTAGCGGAGAAATTCCAATCGAACCTGGAGATAGCTGGTTCTCCCCGAAATAGCTTTAGGGCTAGCCTTAAGTGTAAGAGTCTTGGAGGTAGAGCACTGATTGAACTAGGGGTCCTCATCGGATTACCGAATTCAGTCAAACTCCGAATGCCAATGACTTATCCTTAGGAGTCAGACTGCGAGTGATAAGATCCGTAGTCAAGAGGGAAACAGCCCAGATCGCCAGCTAAGGTCCCAAAGTGTGTATTAAGTGGAAAAGGATGTGGAGTTGCTTAGACAACTAGGATGTTGGCTCAGAAGCAGCCACCATTTAAAGAGTGCGTAATAGCTCACTAGTCGAGTGACTCTGCGCCGAAAATGTACCGGGGCTAAATACACCACCGAAGCTGCGAATTGATACCAATGGTATCAGTGGTAGGGGAGCGTTCTAAGTGCAGTGAAGTCAGACCGGAAGGACTGGTGGAGCGCTTAGAAGTGAGAATGCCGGTATGAGTAGCGAAAGACGGGTGAGAATCCCGTCCACCGAATGCCTAAGGTTTCCTGAGGAAGGCTCGTCCGCTCAGGGTTAGTCAGGACCTAAGCCGAGGCCGACAGGCGTAGGCGATGGACAACAGGTTGATATTCCTGTACCACCTCTTTATCGTTTGAGCAATGGAGGGACGCAGAAGGATAGAAGAAGCGTGCGATTGGTTGTGCACGTCCAAGCAGTTAGGCTGATAAGTAGGCAAATCCGCTTATCGTGAAGGCTGAGCTGTGATGGGGAAGCTCCTTATGGAGCGAAGTCTTTGATTCCCCGCTGCCAAGAAAAGCTTCTAGCGAGATAAAAGGTGCCTGTACCGCAAACCGACACAGGTAGGCGAGGAGAGAATCCTAAGGTGTGCGAGAGAACTCTGGTTAAGGAACTCGGCAAAATGACCCCGTAACTTCGGGAGAAGGGGTGCTTTCTTAACGGAAAGCCGCAGTGAATAGGCCCAAGCGACTGTTTAGCAAAAACACAGGTCTCTGCGAAGCCGTAAGGCGAAGTATAGGGGCTGACACCTGCCCGGTGCTGGAAGGTTAAGGAGAGGGGTTAGCGTAAGCGAAGCTCTGAACTGAAGCCCCAGTAAACGGCGGCCGTAACTATAACGGTCCTAAGGTAGCGAAATTCCTTGTCGGGTAAGTTCCGACCCGCACGAAAGGTGTAACGATTTGGGCACTGTCTCAACCAGAGACTCGGTGAAATTATAGTACCTGTGAAGATGCAGGTTACCCGCGACAGGACGGAAAGACCCCGTGGAGCTTTACTGTAGCCTGATATTGAATTTTGGTACAGTTTGTACAGGATAGGCGGGAGCCATTGAAACCGGAGCGCTAGCTTCGGTGGAGGCGCTGGTGGGATACCGCCCTGACTGTATTGAAATTCTAACCTACGGGTCTTATCGACCCGGGAGACAGTGTCAGGTGGGCAGTTTGACTGGGGCGGTCGCCTCCTAAAGTGTAACGGAGGCGCCCAAAGGTTCCCTCAGAATGGTTGGAAATCATTCGTAGAGTGCAAAGGCATAAGGGAGCTTGACTGCGAGACCTACAAGTCGAGCAGGGACGAAAGTCGGGCTTAGTGATCCGGTGGTTCCGCATGGAAGGGCCATCGCTCAACGGATAAAAGCTACCCCGGGGATAACAGGCTTATCTCCCCCAAGAGTCCACATCGACGGGGAGGTTTGGCACCTCGATGTCGGCTCATCGCATCCTGGGGCTGTAGTCGGTCCCAAGGGTTGGGCTGTTCGCCCATTAAAGCGGTACGCGAGCTGGGTTCAGAACGTCGTGAGACAGTTCGGTCCCTATCCGTCGTGGGCGCAGGAAATTTGAGAGGAGCTGTCCTTAGTACGAGAGGACCGGGATGGACGCACCGCTGGTGTACCAGTTGTTCTGCCAAGGGCATAGCTGGGTAGCTATGTGCGGAAGGGATAAGTGCTGAAAGCATCTAAGCATGAAGCCCCCCTCAAGATGAGATTTCCCATAGCGTAAGCTAGTAAGATCCCTGAAAGATGATCAGGTTGATAGGTTCGAGGTGGAAGCATGGTGACATGTGGAGCTGACGAATACTAATAGATCGAGGACTTAACCATATAATATGAAGCAA
>NZ_JBIYCZ010000039.1:0-2439 GCF_044908245.1 Bacillus sp. RC242 | reverse complement strand
TAGCGCCGATGGTAGTTGGGACCTTGTCCCTGTGAGAGTAGGACGTCGCCAAGCAACTTTAAGACGAGTCAGAATGACTCGTCTTTTTTGTGTTTTAAACTTCTTATCAGTCTCAAGTAAGTAATCCTTATTCTTTTGATCCTCTCATATTCATTTTCTTTCGTCTTTTTTGATGTGTAGTTTAAGATTTTCTATTTTATTTTTTGTAGAAGCAAGCTGTCGGTGTGTTAAAATAGTGCAGTTGTTTTTTTGAGTACTTGAATATAAGAAGATTTAATTTTGAAAAAGGAGATAATATGAAAAAGATAGGTGTAATTACTATAGTAGTTTTAGTCCTTCTGGCAATTACTTATATGTTAGCCGGGAATTATTTTTATAATTATGCGTTGAATGCGAAACAAGAGAAAGAGTTTTTAGAGGATAATCCTCACTTAGTAGAAACTGTGAATGCATCGGGAGGTGTGTTTGCTACAAATGAAGAAAAGGATGCGAACTTTGTATCAAATCATAAACCTAATACATTGAACGTAAATTCTTTCGATAAGTTGAATTTAACAGGTTATGAATATATGAATGAACAATCTAGCCATAAATGGGCAATTGTAGTTCATGGGTATGATAGCAGGGCATCGAAAATGACGAAATATATTCGGAACTTTTATGAAGAAGGATATAATGTCATAGCGCCAGACCTTCGTGGGCATGGAAATAGTGAAGGCGATTATATAGGGATGGGTTGGCACGATCGTAAAGATATTTTGATTTGGATTCAACAAATTGTAAAGAAAGACCCTAATGCTGAAATAGCACTCTTTGGTGTTTCAATGGGCGGGGCCACTGTAATGATGACTTCAGGTGAAGAGTTACCTGCTAACGTTAAAGTTATTATTGAAGATTGTGGATACTCAACTGTTATTGATGAATTTACGTATCAATTAAACGATTTATTCCACTTGCCGAAGTTTCCTGTTATGAATGCGGCAAATACAGTTACAAAATTACGAGCTGGATATGATTTAGAAGAAGCTTCAGCTATAAAACAAGTGGCGAAAAGTAAAACGCCTATGCTATTTATTCATGGGGATGCTGATACATTCGTTCCTTATGAAATGTTAGATGAAGTATATAATGCTGCAAAAGTAGAAAAAGAGAAATTAATTGTTCCAGGTGCTGGACATGGAGAAGCCGAGAAGGTAGATTCGAATAAATATTGGAATACCGTATGGAAGTTCGTGGGGAGATACATTCCAGCGTAATTAGATTGTTTTAGATTTGTATTTTGTATATACGATAATCAGAAGGAAATGTTTTTATACTTTTGATTATCGTTTTTTCTATTTAAAAATTTATTTTGATTTGTAGTATATAAGGTTTGAAGCATAAATTTTTGAATTCTTTATTGCCAGTGCTACAATAATTGAAAACTACATGTTAATGAGGTGTTTCTATGAAAATTGAAGTATGGTCAGATTTTGTATGCCCATTTTGTTATATTGGGAAACGCAGATTAGAAATGGCTTTAGAGCAATTTCCGCATAAGAAGGATGTTGAAGTTGAGTTTAAAAGTTTTGAATTAGACCAAAATGCTCCAATCTATTCTGGAACAAGTATTAATGAAGTACTTGCATCAAAGTATGGGATTAGTATTGAAGAAGCTAAGCGTAATAATATACAACTAGGCAATCATGCAGCTAGTATGGGTTTAAGTTTTAATTTTGAAGAGATGAAGCCGACGAACACTTTTGATGCGCATCGTCTTGCTAAATTTGCAAAGGATCAAGGGGAAGAAAAAGAGATTACGGAAAATCTACTTTTTGCATATTTCACTGAATCGAGAAATTTAAGTGATGTGGATACGCTTGCTACTATTGCTGAAGCTTCAGGTGTAGATAAGCAAGAAGCTTTACGTGTTATTAATGATAAAGGTGCATATGCAAATGATGTTAGAATTGATGAAGCGATTGCTCAGCAATATCAAATTTCAGGAGTACCTTATTTTATTATTAATCAAAAGTATGCTATTTCAGGTGCGCAACCACTCGAAACTTTTGTTGGTGCACTTCAACAAGTGTGGGAAGAAGAGAATCCTGCACCTAAGTTACAAGAGCTTTCTTCAGAGGGTGGAAGTGATATGTCTTGTACTGATGAAAGTTGTTCTGTACCTTCAAAAGAACAATAGTTTTTATGATGGAATAGCAACCCATAGAGTGTTTCATGGGTTGCTTATCTATTCTTATAGAAGAGGTATATAGATAGATAATTTAATAACGTAAATAGCATTTATAAAAAAATGAAGTTTTTTATAAAAACATATTGACGGTTGTATCTTAGAGGTGTAATATAGAACAAGTCGCCGATAGCAACAACGCAGAAAGCGACAAAAGAAATAAAAAAACTTGGTTGACATTGAAATATGAAAATGTTAACATAAGGGAGTCG
>NZ_JBIYCZ010000038.1:0-4059 GCF_044908245.1 Bacillus sp. RC242 | reverse complement strand
TCCGGTCGGTCCCGTAGGTCCTGGAGGTCCACCGGAAGATCCTGTCGCTCCAGTTATTCCGGTCGGTCCCGTAGGTCCTGGAGGTCCACCGGAAGGTCCTGTCGCTCCAGTTATTCCAGTAGGCCCTATTTGAGGAAAAGGAAAGGCACATGGAAAGGGTATGTGACAATTCTTTTTAAATTTACTCATTTTTACACCTCACTCATAAATGAACTAACGATACTATAACAACTTATGAGTAAACCGACACACAGGTGTAAGGAAAAAAACTATGAAAATCAAAACAGGCCTTAAGAGTAAGACTCTATTTCGCATCCCATACCAAAAAGAGCGCTAAACATAAGTGCTCTTCGGACCAAAACTCTTAATGTAAAAGAGTACGTGATACCATATGTAATTTTTTCATGGGGCGTGAAGTATTTGAACGAAATCGCTATTTTAATTTCAAACAAAAGAGCGGCTAGCAAAAGCTAACTGCTTAATACAGAGAAGAGAAGAACTACAGGGACAGTTAAATGAGTTCTGGCTTATTGCCTGTGTATAGCATTTGCGAATTATTAAATTTTATTCAGGAGGAATGGATTTGAAAAGATATCGCGTTGAATTTAATGAAACTAAATCTTATGAAGCATTTGTGGAAGCACCTGATCTAGATAAAGCAATTGATAAAGTACGTAATGGTCTTGTGGAGGATGAAGAACTAATTGAAAAAGATATAATTATAGATGAGATGTACTTACAGAATAAGAGCAGCTAGCAAAAGCTAACTGCTCAGTCTTGAAGAAAATCTAAATGGTTACAGTACATTAAAGATGGATTATCTATAGTATGGACGGGGATATTGAGTTTTATTCAGAGGGGAGAAGGAAGTGAATAAATTTAAACTGTCCCAACTTGATTTTGGTCTGCAACATCAGCATCAAATGTGTTTGTTGCGCTAACACCGCTAAAGGTATTGACAACAAAACCAACATTTGACGCCCCTGAACCATTATAAGATTTTGTATTCTCTTTTGGAGAAACATTATAAAAATCGCCTAAGTTGAAAGAACCAGCACTATTTTGTACGACAAGGTTTGCTACAACTGAGGGCATAGTACTCACCTGCTTTCCTAAAAAGTATTTAAATTAGCATATGATGTAATGGTGTAATCGTCTAGAGGTTCATTTTGATCTAAGAATTCGAAGTTATTACTCGTGAAAATTTTAATAGAATAGTTATTTAGCAATAAATAAAAAGAGCACATTTCTATATGCACTCTTAGTAAGGTAGGTGAATGTCTCATGAGATAAAAAAATCTAAAAAATTGTAATCAGATTTTCATGAGTAAATTTTTAATATTGTATTCGTTACTTGGAATTATTGAGCCTGTCATTAAAGAAAAGAGGAATGGATATGAAAAGATATCGTGTTGAGCTTACTGAAACTAAATCCTATAAAGCATTTGTGGAAGCATCTGATTTTGATAAGGCGATTGATAAAGTTCGTGATAGTCTTGTGGAGGATGAATAGTTAATTGAAAAACATGTAATTATAGATGGGATGTACTTACAGAAAAAAGCAGCTAGTAAAAACTAACTGCTCCAAACAGGGATGTAACTCTAGATGTATGTATAGTATTGACGAAACATTGAGTTTTATTCAGGAGGGAGAGAAGTAGGCCATTAACAAGAAGATGCTCCAATACATATCTTGCAAGTAGTAAATTAATGACGGGGTAGATTGAGAATGGATGATCCGATTAAGGAGATAGTTGGCGCATGGTTTGTTGCATTAGGGACAATTATTGCTGCGATTGGGAGTACACCTTTAAAAAGATTGAACAGCGAATTAAGAAAAGATTTGAGCGTATGGGGGAATGTATTACAGGCAACGGGGAATGGTCTGGAAGCTGATGGACAAGGAGAAATATCCCTTGAATTGATTGGGAACGAAATCCAATCAATTGGTAATGTAACGGTTCTAACAGGACTCATTATAGAATTTGAAGATGAAACAAAAAAAAAATTAGTAATTGCAGGAAATTGGATACAAGCATTAGGTGGTGTTACATCAATAGGTGGGGAAATAGAGGATAGTTCCAATATGGATGAATCGTATATCATTATCGGGAATGTGTTACAAGCGACTGGTAATTCATTACAGGCAATAGGTGGAATAGATGAATTGAAAGCTAGTCGGGATAAAGTGGAGGGAATTTCGGAAGACGATGATGAGGATGGGCAGCTTATAGTGATTACGGGGAGTTGGGTCCAAGCGGTCGGTTCAGTAGTTTCATTAATCGGTCAAATAAGAGAAGAAAGCCAAGAGATAGAAGAAAGTATTTCATAGAGGACTTAATAAAATAATCCTTTTCTAATAACAAAGTTACTAAAATATGAGAAAATGATATAATAATACCAATTAAATATTTAGTCCTACTGGAAGAACCAGCGGACATCAAACCATAAAGAGCATAAGCGATAGTGCTCTATGGTTTGGTGTCCGCTTTTTGTTTTTTTATTAATAAAATAGATAAGGAGTGTTTTTATATATGACGCAATTAACTTTCTTACCTAAAATTGATCGTAAAGCAACACAAGTTCGTTTAGAAGAGATTCTTGAAAATGTTCGTATTTATAGAAAATTTGGGATGATTAGAAATGAGATGAAGGTCACAGCTTCTTGCGAGGTAAGATATCATGGCCCAACAAACATGGTAGGCAAGCCAGCTGAAGATGTTGCTTTAGCAAATGTTGCAATGAGTGAAAGAGAATTAAAATTACAACGTTTATCTTTTCAAATTGATAAAATATTAAGTCGATTTAGCAAAAATCAACGAGATATCATTGTAAAACGATATTTGGAAGATGAGGAAGTCTTTGATTATATGGTTTATAACGATATTGGTATGAGTGAACGTACATATAGAAGAAATAAATCTAATGCTTTTTATAAATTAGCATTTGCTCTTAGATTAGAAGTTTATGAGACTGAAGAATCTGGAGGTAATGAATAATGAATTTTGTTCAGCCGATACGTGATCCAGAGCGAATACAACAGCTAAAAGAGTATTTTAAGGAAAAGAGCTTACGTAATTACATTCTCTTCATTATGGGTATTAATACAGGTCTCAGAATCTCAGATATTTTGAAATTGAAGGTAGGGGATGTTAAAGGCAGCCATATATCTATGCGGGAAAAGAAAACAGGGAAACAGAAACGAATACAAATTACTGCAGCGCTGAAAAGAGAACTTAAATGGTTTATTGTAGAAAGAGAAGACAATGAGTATTTATTGCAAAGCAGACAAGGTAAGAATCGTCCAATTGGTCGTAGCATGGCATATAAGATATTAAGCGGAGCAGCGGCAGAGTTTGGGTTAGATGAAATAGGAACACATACGTTAAGAAAAACATACGGGTATCACATGTACATGCAAACGAAAAACATAGCATTACTTATGGAGATATTCAATCACTCTTCAGAGAAGGTCACGTTACGTTATATAGGTGTAAACCAAGATGCAATGGATAAAGCAATGACTAGGTTTAAAATCTAATCACTGCTTATTTCTTTTTAAATCTAGGGGTATTGCAGCATTTTGGAAAAAACTCACGCTAAAAGTATGCAAGATTTTATACAGTTCTAGTAACAAACAAGAACCCTAAAACCGCGCTAGGATAGGGATGTATAAAAAAGTGCATAGATCCATAGAACAAAAAAAGAAGGTTCCTTGGTGAGAGTACGGTTTCCTCTCTTTTCTTTGCTACCGATAATGATACGTTATGTTAACTAGACGTGTATGAGATATACAATCAAACAAAATTATTTTCCATTTTCATTCTTATTTTGAAATAGATGTACAATCAAAAGTCCACCAGCAAATAAGATTGGAAATCCTACGACTATATATCATCCGTTTTTTTGTATTCCTAATATAATTGCAAAATAACAAAACAAAAAAAGACCCTACAAGAGGGTCTGAAGTGAACCCCGAAAACGGGACACATATCAAAACACCTAAACCATCTGTTCCCTAAATTCTTTAGGGGATAGGTGGTTTAATTTTTCTTGAAT
>NZ_JBIYCZ010000037.1:0-6771 GCF_044908245.1 Bacillus sp. RC242 | reverse complement strand
TCTCTAGCGCCGATGGTAGTTGGGACCTTGTCCCTGTGAGAGTAGGACGTCGCCAAGCAACTTTAAGACGAGTCAGAATGACTCGTCTTTTTTGTGTTTAATGAAATAAGCTTGTTATTAATGGCTCAAGAAATCCATTGATAACAAGCTTATTTGTTTAGAGATAAATGTATTTATCTAGTATGGACTTCCGGTAAAATCGTTATTTATCATAGCTTCACTTTGTTTTTTACATCGATAAGCTTAAAACGTTCGCAAACGAGCAGCATATCTTCAGAAAAACTAAGACCAAGTTCGCTTAGTTCCTTTGTAAAGAACTGTATATGGGTGTCTCTCCAGTAACTATAGGTACGATCGCCTTCGCCTTCAGCGATAGTGAATTCTTCAGTCACTTCATTCATTGGCATTATAGTTACTTCTATTGTCTTAATAATAGCTACAGGTTCATACTGACTATTGAGTACAATACTATAATCGTTAGTTGTTGGTAGTGGTTCGTTTTCTAATTCATAAAAAATATGGCCGGAGCATGTTGCGGTTTTCACACCATCAATGACTAGTTTAGCGAGATAATCAGGAGAATCACCAAATTGCCAAGCTGTAACAGATTCTGGTTTTTCATTGTTTCCCCAATAAGTATCCCAATATGATTGTGCTAATGGATTCATTTGTATATTTACCTCACTTTAGTTAAAGTTCACTTTCTTTATAAGACCTGGACAATTTTCCTATTTGTAATAGCTTTGTAGTCATTTAAAATTTGTATTGTTGTATTACGGATTAATAAAGATAATACGCTGAATGAATAGAGTTTGTAAACACGTTCTGTCCATTTATGGCCATCTTTCCCGTAGACGCCCATATAAATAGATGGGATGTTTAATTTTTGGATTGTTTCGTATGGTAATGGATATAGTTGTTATGTAGTCTATTTGTGATTTGGGCTGCAATAAAATTAGGATCAATGCCAGACAATAATGCCAGACAATGTATCACCTACATGTACTTCTCTTCCATAAATATAGAAACAAGGAAGAAGTTTACCTGAAGTTCCTGTATAAATGTAGCGCGGAGTATCTCCATCATATAAAGGTATTATAAAATCATTGTTAAAGCCAAACGATACTGTAATTGTTTTTCTTGCTTCAGTCTTTCGAGTTCGGTTAAGGCAGAGATAATTCCACGATGTTCCCCTTCTTCATCTTCATTGAATAAGAGAAGTAAATTTCCTTCAAATAAATGCACATGTTCTGAGAAGTATAGTATATTGGCTAGATGAATGGCAGCGCCGCTTTTCATATCAAGAGAACCACGGCCGAACAGCCACTCTCCAGGTTTTGCATCGGTTTGAAAATATTGTTCGAGTGTTTCAGGAGAGAAAGCATATTCTTTTAACGATTCGAAGTCTTGAATGCCAACCATATCTAAATGAGAAGGATAGATAATAGTAGAAGTTGAATCATGTGTCCCTTTTACAAACGCAAATGCATTTTGCCCCCCTATTGGATCATGAGGGACATATTGAATCCATACATGCTCGAAAATAAGGGAAGCTTTTTAAAATACCATATAGTTCATCTATAATACCGACTTCGCCGATGGTGCTGTTAATACTATTAAATGAAACTAAATGATTTGTTAGCAATTCGATCTGCTGTTCTAATTGTGTATATAGACATAGGATGAAACCTCCTTAAATCTTATAATTGGGAGTCTTTCATAGAAAAGATAAGTGCAAGTGAAATATAGTACGATTACTTAAATGCAAGGAAGTAGTTTCATGGAACGTTTGTTCTGTGTTGGTATAATGGGCATATTCAATCAATTGAGGTGTTTATTTTTAATTCAGTATATGTGTTTAAAGAAGAAATGCTATTACTAGGTTCGGATTTCAAATATAGCTTTTAACGTTACATATTTTAATGAAGTGTCGATTGATAGCAAAGAATATTCTGATTATTAAAGTTGATCTATTACCCACTATGCCATATTGAAGTGAGTAATACTAGAGGTGAAATAGATAAAAACCGATATTCCTTGAATATCGGTTTAATAATATGTGGCTTATATGAAGCTATAGCAATACGAAAAGTGTAAATAAGATAGCTAACAAAATACGATAATATGCAAAAGGTTTTAAACCTATCTTTTCTAAAAGTTTCAGGAAAGTTACTACCGCTAGCATTGCTACAAGAAAAGAGGTAATGAATCCTACCGCAAACATAGGAATATCATCTACACTTAAATACTTCCAACTTTTTAATAAGTCTAACCCTGTAGCTCCGGCCATTACAGGAATGGCAATGAGAAAAGAGAACTCAGATGCAGCCTTATAATTTACTTTTGCTAATAGCCCTCCAGAAATAGTAGAGCCCGCTCTAGAGAAGCCAGGATATACTGCTAAGCATTGAAATAATCCAATTGTTAATGCTTGACGGTATGTTAAATCATCTAGTGAAAAGGCGGTTGCCTCTGCTTTTTTTGCTTCTGCAAAAAGCATAAGAATTGCTCCTGCTACAAGTCCGATTACGACAGTATACGGCTGAAATAAGTATGTTTTAATAACATCATGTAATAATAAGCCAACAACTACTGCTGGGAATACACCGAGAAAAACATGTAATGCATTGAATTTTTTCTCTTTCCGTAGAAGGGGGCTAATATTACATAAAGAAACAAGGCGTTTATGATATAAAATCGCGATAGCTAAAATTGCCCCTAACTGTATGACGATTTCAAATGTTTTTGCCCTTTCTCCTTCAAAACCTAATAAATGTCCGACTAATATAAGATGGCCAGTAGAAGAGATGGGTAAAAATTCAGCTAACCCTTCTACAATGCCAAGTATGAAGGCATTGATAAGATCTCTCATAGTTTCACTCCTATAAATTAATGAATATCTACTCTTTTAAAATAGAATAGTGTTGTAATAAATCCGAAAATAGCTGTTACTGCAATGATGATATAAGAATACTCTGGTGGATAAGTCGGTTGTAATTCGTTATTTGCTATATCTAGAGTAGCGGTCCATGGGAATAGGTCTTTATGTTTTGAATTTACGATCATAAGGTTAGTCATTGTAATAATGATTGTTAATATAATAGGCGGTACATAGGTCTTCATTACAAGAGTTAGTAGTACAATAGGTGAAGACAAAAGAAAGAGAAGTCCACCACATATTAAAAATTTTATGAGAGAGCCTAAAAGTAAGGTGATACTAAACCCAGGGAAGCTACCTATTAGCCCTAATAATAAAGTTAGCGTCCAAGCAACTAAAGTTAGCATCATGATCCAAAGGAATAGAAGGATAAACTTACTTATAATAAAGCTAATACGTGATACTGGGATAGTTAGCAAATTTTTTAATGTATCTTCCGTGTATTCACGGGTAAATAGATAAGCGATTACAACTCCATATAAGGGGAATCCTATAATTAAAGTAGTGTATAGGTTAACTTCAGTGAACAGTTGACCAAATAAAATAGTTGGAGTAGGTTGCTTTGTCTTCATGTGTATATAAGAAGCTACAACCACTAAAAATGGCGCGACACCTGCTCCGATAATACTAATCAAAAACATATTGGATCGTTTCAATTTTAATAGTTCTGTATAAAGCAGATTAACCAATTGTGCCACCCCCAACTAGTTTGGTGAAATAATCTTCTAGTCTATCTTCGCTCATCACAATTTTTAATACTTCAATATCGTTACGAACTAACGTTCTGTTGATGTGTCCCTGCTGTCCAAAGTGGGAATAAACGCGAATATTTCCTTCATCATGTACCTCATAATCAAAAATTTGAAAATGATTTTCTAATAGCATCGCAGCTTTATTATCATTATTTACTTGGAATTCTATGTACTTACGATTGGCTTTACGCAGTGTATCAAGAGAAACTTCTTCTAATAACCTTCCTTCATGAATAATTCCCATACGATCGACTAGTTGTTCCACCTCAGCTAATATATGACTAGAAATGAGTATCGTTATATTTCTTTCTTGAGCTAAAGATTTAATGAGTTTTCGCATTTCTTTAATACCGATTGGATCTAGTCCGTTAGTTGGTTCATCTAGTATGAGTAGTTCAGGATAATGGAGAAGAGCACGTGCGATTCCTAAGCGTTGCTTCATTCCTAAAGAGTATTTTCCTACTAATTTTTTTGTTTCGTGCTGCAAGCCTACAATTTCGAATGCTTCTTCAATTGCATTCCTTTTGTGAACACCAATTATCTTTGCATTAATTAATAAGTTCTCTCTTGCAGTTAAGTTTTCATAAAATCCTGGGACTTCAACGATAGAACCGATTCTTCTTAAAATGTCTTTTGGATTCCGAAGTAAATCCTCACCGAATATTTCTATATTTCCACTTGTAGGTTTTATAAGACTAAGCAGCATACGGATTGTAGTTGTTTTACCAGCACCGTTACGCCCTATGAATCCATAAATCTCTCCTTGCTGTACATTTATATTTAGATTATCTACTGACTTTTGGTTCCCATAAACTTTAGTAAGGTTTGTCGTTTTTATAATTGTATTTATAGGGGGCACCTACTTTCTATAAGTTCTTAATTACATAATAAAAAGGAAGGTTTAACTGCATATTAATCATTTCTTAACTATTTCTTAAACGTAGTGTGTTTTGGGACGGAAAAACCAAAAGTAGTTCGTTCCCAAGGAATACTGTCAACCCATATACGCCCACCATTTTTTTCAACGAGGGCTTTAGAAATAGAAAGTCCGAGGCCACTACCACCGTAAGAAGGATTTCTTGATTGTTCGCTGCGGTACATCCGCTTAAATACGTTTTGTAAATCATGTTTTGGAATACCGGGTCCCTTGTCCCGAATAAGAATCTCATATTCTGTATTGGTTTCTAGTAGTTCGACTCCTACTATTTTCCCAGCTTTTCCGTGATGGATAGCGTTTTTTATTAGATTACCTATAATTCGTATAAGGCTAAGGTGATCTGCAATAATAGGAGAAGTAGATTCTGGTATGAGAACTTGTAGTTCAATGTTATGTTTTGATAGCTCGGGTAAAAACTCGATTAATACTTCTCTAGTAACTTCAGAAAAATCGAGTTCTTCTTCTTTTAATGGAAATTCATCAGCATCTAGCTTGGCCATATTAAAGATTTCATCGACCAGATGTTTTAAGTCATTCGATTTCTTATAAAGTATTTCAAGATATTCTTGCTTTTCTACTTCAGAAGTAGCGACATCATCTTTTAAAGCATCAATATATCCAATAATAGAAGTGAGTGGTGTCCGGATATCATGTGAGATATTAGATAAAAGTTGTTTTCTAGCTTCTTGGGATTTCTTTGCTTCGATCTGCCCCTTTTCTAATGCAGCTATTAATTCGTTTATTGAAAACACGATATTATTTAATGAACAGTCGTTATTTGTGAATAGCCTCGTTTGTAAATTCCCTTTAAGTGCACGGCTTAATTTAGTGACCATTGATTTGCGATTTTGAATAAATTGTATTCTTGAAAAGAAAAGATATATTGTAATTAAGATGAGAGTAATAAACAAAGATATTTTTACATGGTATCCCATATCTATATTTAAAAGTCCGCAAATGATAAGTTGTAATGAAATAAGAAAGAGGACCTTATCATTTTTCAACCTTTTCACCTACAAACTTATAACCGATTCCCCATACAGTCTGAATGAATTTTGGATTGGAAGAATCAATTTCTATTTTCTTTCTAAGCTTTCTAATATGCACCATAACTGTTTTATCATCTTCTATATAATTATCGTCCCATACATTCCGAAAGAGTTGTGTTTTCGTAAATACTTGCTCTGGGTTTGAAGCGAAGAATTTTAATAGTTCAAGTTCTTTTCCAGTTAAGTTGATTTCTTTTCCGTTCGTATGGACTGTGTATTTTTTAAAATCGATAGTTAGTCCTTTAAATGTTAAAGTTGTTTTCTCTTGTACGTTAGTGTTACTTCCAAGAACTAAAAAACGTCGCATAAGAGCTTTTACTCTCGCAACCACTTCGTGAATACTGAAAGGTTTCGTAATATAATCATCAGCACCTATGCTTAAGCCCAAAATTTTATCAACTTCGTGATCTTTAGCAGTTAGCATTAATATAGGAATATTAGTTGTATCTCTAAGTTTTCTGCACACTTCGATACCATCTACTTTCGGCATCATAAGATCTAATATAACGAGGTTGTAGTTATTTTGGTTAAATAAGCACAACGCTTCTTCGCCATTAATTGCAGTATCTACCATATATAATTCTCGCTCTAAATATCTTTTTAATAAGTCTCGAATTTCTTTATCGTCATCTGCTATAAGAATACGTATATCTTTCATATCGTCACCTGTTTCTAATAGAATGTTATTGATATTACAATTTGATAAACAAAGGGGGATAGGGAGCGGTAATAAAAAATAAAGCAACTTTCTAAGTATATACTATTAATTGTTAAAATAAGGTTGCTAGTTTAGCTGAAAAGAATCAATCGTATGAGTTCGGTAAGATGGGGGAAGCAAGTCCTTTGAAATAGAGAAGTGCCTAAATTGAATAGTATTTAGAAGAATAGATTGGTAAAGAAAAGTAAACGGTGGTGGCTATTTTAATGAAACCTTTGTAGGTCCTTATCTAGAGTTAAAAGAGTGCAAAGGTACTAAATTAAATTTCTTTATAAAAAGGTGTTGACGATTAGTATATAGAGGTGTAATATAGAACAAGTCGCCGATGCAATAACGCAGAACGCGGCAAACAAAATGAAAAACTTAGTTGACATTAA
>NZ_JBIYCZ010000036.1:0-8578 GCF_044908245.1 Bacillus sp. RC242 | reverse complement strand
CATCTAAAAATAAAAATTGACGTTCACGTTGTTTGTTTCGTTCAGTTTTCAAAGAACTTGTCTGTCGCTCATTTGCGACTCCCTTATGTTAACATCTTCGTTAGTTAATGTCAACTAAGTTTTTCATTTTGTTTGCCGCGTTCTGCGTTATTGCATCGGCGACTTGTTCTATATTACACCTCTATATACTAATCGTCAATACCTTTTATCCTTTTTATTTTATAAATTCTAAAGGGTATTGAACCTTCTTCATTTATACTCCGTTCCTAGAGATTAATAAACTGGTGCAATCACTTTCATAATCGACAGTTTATACTTTCTTACTTACACCTTTCTAAAGAATGAATAGCAAGCCAAACAAATATATATTAAAGGTAGCACTTTTTATTTCGAGTACATTCCAGCTGCATTCACAATTATCTCCTACCACTTCTCTCTAGGAATTATAAATACACCATGCATTTACTAAAAATCTAATTAACTTAGGAGGCGTTATGAAATGCATGTTAATAAGAAGATCATTTATGTATCCCATGATGCCCATTTCCACGGAGCACAGCTGCTTTCTTTACATACTATTAAAGCTCTTAAAGAAAACTTTCATTACTCCGTCGCAATTATTTCTATTGGAACGGGCATTTTAATCCACGATTTTCAAAAGTATGGTCCTGTTTATTGCCTAGAGGAAGACTACCCAACAGAAAAAAGGGTCGAATTATTAATAAAGAAGTTACTATCACAAGACTATACCATCGCCATATGTAGTACCGTCATAAGTGGTGATATAGTTGCATTACTAGCTAAACACAATATAAAAGTTATTTCATTAATACATGAATTGCCGCATTTAATACAACAGTACTCTGCCGAGGGGAAAGCTAGAAACATTGCCCAGTTTGCTTACAAAGTTGTCTTCCCTTCACAGTACGTGTATGAAAAATTCCGTACAATCACCCAATTAGATCATCAAAAATGTCACATCCTCCCTCAAGGCTTGTTTAACCACAATCCTTATAAGAACAATATTGCAAAAGCTAGAAGCGAATTACGAAAAAAACACAACCTGCCTCTAGATAGCAAAATCATTTTAGGAGTAGGTTTCGCTGATCATCGGAAAGGGATAGATTTATTCTCACTTATTGCTTACTCAGTAAGAAAGGTTCATACGAATATTCATTTTATCTGGGTCGGGAGAACGGATGTTCATTTCTTTAACACGCTATCCCCAAGATATACAGCACATTTCACATTAGTTGAGCCTACTCCAGATATCGGTTTATATAACGCCGGGGCTGATTTATATTTGTTAACTTCAAGAGAAGATCCTTTTCCAAACGTTGTTTTAGAGGCATTAGATACAAAAGTCCCTGTTATAGGGTTTAAAAACGCTGGAGGTTTTGAAGATGTTGTTACGGAACAAACTGGCGCCTTAGTAGACTTTTTAAATTTACCGCAGGTGCTGGAAAGAATATATGAATTTATTGGAGATGAAGACTTACGATTACAAAAAGGGCGCTTTGGCCAAGAGCTTATTGAAAAAGATTTCAACTTTTTTCATTACATTTATCAACTGTTAAACCTACTTGATCATAATTACAAAAAAATAAGCGTAATCATACCGAACTATAATTACGAAAAATACTTATCTAACCGAGTTAAATCCATATTAAACCAAACCTATCCCCTTTACGAACTAATTTTCCTAGACGATGCCTCTACTGACAATAGTGTATCTATATTTGAACAGCTGCTCTCAAACGAAAATAAGCCCCACCTAAAAGTTCAGCAGATTATTAATGATAAAAACTCTGGTTCTGTATTTAAACAATGGATAAAAGGCATCTCTGCAGCAACCGGTGATTATATTTGGATTGCAGAGGCCGATGACTTATGTGATCAGACATTTTTAGAAGAAGTAATCCAAGGGTTTCATATAAATCGTGATGTTACCTTAAGCTACACACAATCAAAACAAATAGATGAACAAGGAAATATCCTAGCCAATCATTATTTAGATTACACAAATGATATTGATAAAGAAAAATGGAAAAGTTCTTATTTCCGAAAAGGGATAGATGAAATACAAGATACATTACTTATCAAAAACACCATACCTAATGTCTCAAGTGTAGTTTTTAAAAACATAGATATAAAAACTACAGAAAAACAATTAGAAAAGTTTAAAGTAGCTGGTGATTGATTTTTCTATGTTTCTATTCTTAAAGAGGGGAACATTTATTTCAATCCAAAACCGCTAAACTATCATAGACGACATACAAATAGCGTAACGAGAACAGAAGATTCATATTCCCATTACAGTGAAGTTGTACAAATGCAGAATTTCATTAAAGAAACCTTTACTATCGACGACATTTCAAAAAAGAAAATGTATACATATAGAAAGTACCTTAAAGCATATTTGAAGATTTAATGATATATTTTCTTCGCCATCAGTATCTCTTGTAAAACGTTACTATCATTTAAGGGGGGTTACTCTTTGAAAGAATTTATAGAAGCAAATAAAGATTTGCTTTCTCAAATTGCACACAAATACAATGTAAATACAAGTATCCATCCAGAGGATCATATCTTTCAATTCCTTGTCACTAATCCAGTCTTCCCATCTAAAAAAGAAGCGATAGATTATTATTTTCAAGATGGGAGAAAATCCGCAGAAACACTTTTAGATTTAATTACTTCCTTTTATCCCCCTATTGACACTCCAATTAAATTATTAGAATTCGCATCCGGATATGGCTGCGTAACACGTCATTTATTAAACCCACAAACGAACTTAAGTATAACTACCTGTGATATACATGAAGAGGCTATTACTTTTATTGAAAACACATTAAATACTTCTTCTATCTTATCTCACCCTGAACCTGAACAAGTAAAATTGGCCTCGTCTACGTATGATATCGTCTTTTGTCTATCCTTTTTTTCTCATATGCCTGATACAACTTGGTTTCGTTGGCTTCAAACATTGTATAATGCTGTTTCTCCTGAAGGCTTACTCATTTTCACAACTCATGGTTATCAAAGTAAAAAGTACTTCAGCTTTCCAGATTTAAATAAACAGGGTTATTGGTTTCTCCCTTCTAGTGAACAATTGGATTTAGATGTTCATCAATACGGGCAAACGATCGTTAGTCCCTCTTACGTATGTGACAAAATTAAATTATTGCCCTATAACCCTGTCATCAAAAAATACACTGAAGGTTTTTGGTGGGAACATCAAGACCTTTGGGTAATAAAAAAAGAAATAAAATAATAAACCACGCTCTACTGATACAAAAGTAGGGCATGGCTTATTATTTTTTACTATATAAGAACTCTTCAATCCATAGCTTATTTAATCTAATTCCACTTTTGAAATCTATTTTCGGTTCCCAATTACATTCTCGTCTTACTCTATCTATATTTAAAATGATTTTTCGAACATTTTCTTGCCTTTGTTTATAGCAGGTAAAGTCCACTTTTCTTTCCGTTAATTTCTCCAATTCTACTATAATTCGTTTTAAAGAGAGACCCTTGCCGCTCCCTATGTTATACACACAAGATTTCAAACGATTTAATTGTGATAGTTGTATAGTGATTTCAACTAAATCATCGATATAAATATAATCTCGAATAATCTCTTGTGGATTCCCACATATATTAATCTTTTCATTACTGAGATGCTGATACAAAAAACAATTTATTGCCCCAACTTTCTTTAAAGGATTTTGATATTTTCCATATGGATTAGAATATCTACATACAACATAGTCAATTCCGTATTTTTTCTTATAAAAGTACAAGTAATTTTCAAGCGATACTTTTGTTATTCCATAAGGAGAAAGTGGTTTTAATGGATGTTCCTCATCAATAGGTAAATATTCCGGTTCACCATAAACCGTTCCTCCAGAAGATGCTAATACAATTTTTTTAACAGGAAAATTTTTAACACTTTCCATGAAGTTAAGAAAAAAAAAGCTACTGTTTATATCTCCGAAAACATCTTCAATTGAAGTTGCTACATTAGAAGTTGCAGCTAAATAAATAATAATATCCACACTCACTAAAGCTTTATATATATCTTTAACATCCGCTAAATCACCTTTAATAAATTCAACCTCACTTATAATATTTTGAGGGAAATTATTTATATGTCTGGAAAATACTTTTACATTTTGACCTTGTTTCAATAAACCTAATGCGAGGTTTATACCAATGAAACTATTTCCACCTACTATTAAATAATTATTCTTCCTCATAATATCCTCTCTAGTAATAAGATTTTTGCTTATCACACCTAGAAATACAAATAAACGAACTTGGTCACCTCTATTATTCATTCTCTTATAATTGTATGCCCCTTATAAATTTTCATTATCTTTATTTTATATTTTCCTTTTAGAATCGATACCTTATTTAAGATGACCGCAAAAACACTCATAATATTTACTCATTCCCATGAATATATTGGATTAGTAAAAACTTGCCTTCTCATATTCTCGTTTATTCTATTTAAAAACCTTCTCCATAAATAAAACTTTCAAAAAGGAGCACTACATGTATGAAGAATGTAAATCAAGAGCTTTTAAATCATGTAATCCTACATAAAGATCGAATCCCACATTTCCATAAAGACTTTCCACTTATACTATTCTGGAGCCATAGAAGCGGATGTACTACTTTAGCTAATTGGTTCTTTTTTCAAATTGGATTATTTCCTGAAGCAAAGAAATACCATGACTTTATTCATTACTATGAGTTCTGGGTGTATAAAAACAATACAAATTACATACCCGAGTTACAAAATGGTCTTCTAGAAGCAAAAAAAGATGTTTATAAACTTGTGCGAAACCCCTATACAAGGGCGGTCAGCTCCTTTTTATTGCTTGCTGACAATCCATATGCTAGCCCTCAATGGGAAAGTATCCGGCATTATTTTTATAATGACAAATATAGTAATCAAGGAATATCATTTAAACAATTTTTATATTACGTTCAAGCATTCGGTTCCAATTCCCTAGCAATAGATATACATTTTAGTCAGCAATACGTCCCAGGTGAAGAAAACTTCATCCAATGCTATATTCCTTTAGAAGATTTTAATACACAAATCACCAAGATAGAACACACGTACGATTTGACTAAATCAAATTTAGCGCTTCTTACAAATTCAGATCATCATCGTGCTCATAAGATGCTTTATACGGGAAGCTATGCAGAACTTAGCATTACAGATGCATCCTTCCCCCGCTTTCCAACATATGAAAGCTTTTATGATAAAGAAACCATGGATTTAGTTACAGAAATATATGCACAAGACTTTGAAATGTATCCGTACACAAAAGGGATATTCTAAGTCGATACATTCTTCAATGAATAAAAGCGAATGTATCGCATAGCATAAAGTGAAACTTTAATTAGCGTGGGGTTCTCTCCCGCTAATTATTCCATTCTACCAATCTCACTTTTATGAGTTCCCTAATTTCCACCCACTCTCTTTGATTTCGCTGATTGTTGACATGTGTGTCATATGCATTTTTTTACACAGGAGTGATGTCATGTGGAAGGTAATTTGAAGCACAATAATGGATATTGCGTTATTTGTGAGAAGAAAGCTACATTTATAGAGCATAATGATTGGCTTAGAGATCACTACTTATGTTCTACATGCCACTCTATACCAAGGCAGCGCGCTCTAATTCATGTTTTAAATACATTTTTTCCAAAATGGGGTTCCTACCATATCCACGAATCCTCTCCTGGAGGAATTACAACTCAACTACTAATAAAAAACTGCAAAAACTATACATATTCTCAATACTTTAAAAACTACCCTCTCGGCCAATACTTTCAAGGGATTAGATGCGAGAACTTAGAAGACATGACTTTTCAAAATGAATCTTTTGATTTATTCATTACTCAAGATGTCTTTGAACATGTAATGGAGCCAAACAAAGCCTTTAAAGAAATAGAGCGTGTATTAAAGCCTGGCGGCGCTCATGTGTTTACTGTCCCTTGGTATCATACACTCACAAAGACTTTACAAAGAGCAAGAATCAATAAAGAAGGAATCGAATATATTGAGGAGCCAATTTATCATGGTAATCCTATTGATGAGAACGGGTCTTTAGTAACATTTGATTGGGGTCAAGATATGATTGAATATATTTATACACATGCAAATATGTATACCATTGTTTATTTACAAAAGGATAGATCACTGGGGTTAGATGCTGAATTTCTACATGTTTTTATTAGTAAAAAACACGAAAATGATTTTTAGGCACTATATAATATGGAGGTTAACAAATGAATAACTTTGAGTTAGAAAGTGATTTTGATAACCTTGTTAGCCCGCTTTCTGATGTTGAACTTCTTAATCTATTTATACAAAGTTGCTCACAAACAAAGATAAATGGCATCCCAGTACCTACGTTCCCCTCCGAAGAAATTCAACAACAGTTTGTAGGTGCTTCCTATGAACATGCTCTTTATGAAGCATATTTGTTTTATAGCCTTGTAAAAACATATGCCCATAATTTAGGCGTTCCCTTGAATAAAGAACGGAAAATTTTAGACTTTGGTTGCGGATGGGGAAGAATCATACGCTTCTTTTTCAAAGATGTTCGCCATAAAAATTTACTTGGTATTAATGTAGATCCTGCAATGATTAAACTTTGCAACGAAACGTTAGGAAGAGGCAGGTATAAAATAGCTCCCCCACAACCTCCTGTAGAATTTATTAATGACAATTCATTAGATATCATATTCGCTTATTCTGTATTCTCACATTTATCCGAAGAAACCGCAGAAAATTGGATAAAGGAGTTTTCAAGAATTCTTCGTCCAGGTGGAATCTTCATCGCAACAACACAAGCACGCTATTTTCTCGATTTCTGTCAACAATTCAAGGAACACCCTGAATTAATTCAAACTGGGTGGCATAAAACTTTATCTCAAGCTTTTCCAGATATAAATCGTGCCATCTCGGATTATGAAAGCGGCAATTTTATCCACAGCCCTACGGGAGCTGGAGACGTTAGAAACAGTAGCTTCTATGGGGAAACCGTTATACCTAGAACTTATATTAAAAACCACTATGAGAAGTATTTAAAGCTACGGGACTTTTTTGATGATACAAACCGGTTACCCCAAGCTCTATTTGTTCTCCAAAAAGATTAACTCTTTTCGCTCATTGTATAATGAAGATCATTTTGTATCTCAGCCGTATATATTAAATCATCAAAGATTTCCATATCAAGCAAACTGCACAAAAGAATTCATTATGCAGCATAAATACAGTAAGTAAATAACATATCTCATGTTTTAACTAGATTCGAAAAATCAAAAGTAACTTCCCACCACTTGAACTACGAAGAACATAAGGGGGATATATCTTGAAAATAATCGCTTTTTACTTACCACAGTTTCATCAAATAAAAGAAAATGACCGATGGTGGGGGAAAGGGTTTACTGAATGGACAAATACTAAAAGTGCACGACCTTTATTTTCAGGACATTACCAACCTAGAGAACCTTATCAAGATTTTTATTATGACTTAACCACCCCATCCGTAAGAAAATGGCAAGCAGAAATCGCCAAAGCACATGGCATATATGGTTTTTGTTATTACCATTACTGGTTTAAAGGGAAGAGGCTATTGGAGGCACCCTTTAATGAGGTACTTAAGATGAAGGAACCAGATTTTCCATTTTGCCTTTCTTGGGCAAATGAACCGTGGACAAAAACTTGGGATGGTCTTGATAGTCACATATTAATGCCTCAAAATTATGGAGAATTATCGGATTGGAAAGAACACTTTGAGTATTTATTGCAAGCTTTCCAAGATGAGAGATATATCCGTATAGACGATAAACCACTATTCATTATTTATCGTCCCGGGCATATCCCTCATTGTGAACAAATGCTTCATTATTGGAATACACTCGCACAAGAAAATGGTTTGAAAGGTATATACTTTGCAGAAACATTAAACAGCTTTCCACTTCCTAATATAAATGGATTTGATGCTAGCATTCAATTCGAGCCTTTTTATACAATTGCTCATGATAGCTCTTCAGACATAAATAAGACAATATATGAGTCTGGTAAACAAATAAACGCTTGGGATTATGATAAAGTGTGGATGTATATACTAAAGCGATCTCCTCCAGAGAAAAAAACATTTCCTGGTGCCTTTGACTGGGACAATACAGCACGCCGCAAAGACTTAAATAGCAGTATCTTCCTAGGTTCTACCCCTAGGAAGTTCACGATATACTTAAGCAAACAAATCCAGCGTACCTATTCTCTTTACAACAGCGAGTTTTTATTTATTAATGCGTGGAATGAATGGGCAGAAGGTACTTACTTAGAACCAGATAAAAGGCATGGATTCGCCTATTTAGAAGGAGTTAAGCAGGCAATTAACAGAGGTCTGAAAGCATACAAAAAAGACGAGTCATTCTGACTCGTCTTAAAGTTGCTTGGCGACGTCCTACTCTCACAGGGACAAGGTCCCAACTACCATCGGCGCTAGAGAGCTTAACTTCCGTGTTCGGTATGGGAACGGGTGTG
>NZ_JBIYCZ010000035.1:0-9589 GCF_044908245.1 Bacillus sp. RC242 | reverse complement strand
CAACCAATATATATTCTATATACATTCTAACATATAAAAGTTGATTCCTTCCACTAAGGGAGAGAATTATTTTATGACAAAAGTTGTAGATTTTGGACAAGCTGAAAAAAAAGCGAAAATAAGAGATAGTAAGATTGATAGTATTTATGATCAATTGCAAACTGGTGGATATTCAGAAGAAGAAAGAGTTATGCTTTTACAGATGTTAAGTAAAATGTCTGGTGGGGAAGAATATTTCATAGGTAAAAAGAAAAAACCTACAGATCGGGTGAGATTTGTGCAAATCATAATGGATAATATAGATTATCTGATTGAAATAGGTTATTTAAGTAGTAAGGAAGAAGCTTTTTTATTCAAATTAACTTCATCTGTAGAGTTTAAAACCAATGTTCTTGTAGAACGTGAGACAAATAATCCAGCATCGCCTACATATTTAGCTGAAAAGTTTAAAATGACTCGTCAAAGTATTTCTAGTGTTATGAATGGTTTATTAAAAAAGGGAGTATTAGCAGTTGCACAATCAGGTGTTGCAACTGAAGATGGACGGGTTTGTACTAGCCGTACATGGTTTGTAAATCCAAATGTTATGTGTTGCTCTCCTAAAGATGGAATAGATAAAGCAACTCAACATATTTTTAGGGATTCATTAAGAAATTTTAAAGTCGAAGATCAAGGGAAGAAAAAACATAAACTACCCATTTATTTATTTTAAAAGAACGCAAAAAATAATCTTGCGTTCTTTTTTTTATTGTTATTTACCTTTTTTTAGGTGTCACTTTTTTTTGACACAGGTGTCACTTTTTTTTGACACCCTATATCTTATAAACCCTTGTTATTACTGCCTTTCTTCACTTTGCTCTTCTCACTCTTATATATATAGCTAAAAGTTCCGCAAGGAACGGGTCGTATTTTTGAGAAGAACACTCAAAAATCTCCACCCTCACAATAAAAAAAGTCGGTTCGTTTATCCTCACCTAAAAGCTAATGCTTTTTCTTTTTTTATTGTGTCCTTGCGGCACTTTTTTCGGCTGGTTTTTATCTTTCGCCAAGCCGAACAGACCAAAAACGGGGTTAAGTTGCTCGACTTGGACCAGCAATTGTACCAGCCGAACCGCCAGTTCTTCCGTTCAAGGTATTCTTCTTTTTCTATATGGAATCAACGCTATGTGGGGTTTCGCCCCCACACGACGAGCCAGCACTCACACCCAAAAACAAGGAGAACTTAAAAATTCCCATTTATAACAGTATTTTTTGATAATATATTGTATTATTTTATTTAGATTCACAGTAAGAGTATGGAAAAGATTAAAAATATTAGGAGGTTTATTTATGAAAAGAAAATTAGTATTATCTATTGTTTTTTCAAGTGCTTTAGTATTATCAATTGGATTTGTAAAAGATTTTCAAGGTACAAAGGTATTTGCACAAACTGATGGAGATCAATACAAAAATGTTACTAAAAAAGAACAAGATCAAAGAGAAAATGCAATAGCAAAAGAGAAAGATGTTATCACTGTTATAACATCAGAAGAACAAGATATGGTGGAAAATGGGTCAGTTCAAGAAGGATTTGTTCCACAAGCAAATGGGACAGGCTTCTATTTTGAAAAATCCCCCCAAAATTAAGTTCATTATGGGGGCTCGCCAGCATTTTGGAAAAAAACACGCTAAGCAAAAAATAAAATAAGCTGTCCATATGGACAGCTTATTTACATAAAATTCGAAAACGGAAGTAAATAATTCATATGTATTACAATTTATGTTAATTTGGTAATAGATTGTAATTTTATTAAACAAAATGAGGGGAATTAAAATATGCACCTATTTTCTTATATAGTTGGTATATTTTTATTTATTATTGGTGGTTTTAATATTTACAAAAGTCTTCGTTTTAGATTTTCCCAAAATGGTATATCTATAAAAACAATAGTTATACCATTTTGGATTATTCAACTTGGGGGATCTTTGCTACTTATAGGTTTAGGAATGTTTTTGATAATGATTTAAAAAAGCTAATTCTATATAAATTAGTTTTTTTAGTTTATGTAAAATCCAAAAGTAAAAGTCAATGTATACTCTATACATGAACTGTTAACATAACGTCTCATTATCGGTAGCAAATCGTTTGATAGAATCCTTGTATTTACAGGGATTCTTCTTTATTTGTCTAGATATCTCGTATACAGGATTTTATACATCATTGATATAGAGGGAATCTGGGGATCCTTTCTATTCTTTTTTTGCATAAAATCTTGTATAAATAAAAAAGATTTTGGTGTGGGTATCGAGAAGTAATGAGTATTAGTGTTAAAATCGAAATGTATTTCGAAATTAATTCGATTTTAAAATCGGTTGTGATATCAGTTGTAAGTGAATTCCGATTTTGATTAAAATGTTGATTTAATCTTGTTTTATGAGTAAAAAACGTATTCCGTTTTTGGGGGAGGAATTAAAATTGGAACTAAAATCGGAAATGTATACACCGAAAATTGTTGCAGATCGTTTAGGGGTGACTCCCGATTTATTAAAAGTATGGTCGAATGAATTTAATATACAAACGGAACGAAGCCAGGGAGGGCATCGTAGGTATTCTAAGGAAAATATAGAAGAATTAACAGCAATTAAAGAAAAAATACAGTTACAAAAGTGGTCTTATGATCAGGTTCGAGCATGGCGGAATGGGGAACTTGATTCATTTGTTTCAAAAGAAGAAAAATCGGAATTAGAAAAGAAATTGGATGAGGTTTTAGAAAATCAGCAATTACAAAATCAATTCAATCAAGCGCTTGTTCAAAAATTACAGGAAATTACGAATGAATTAGTTACGACAAAAGAGCATTTGGTTAATACAGAGAAAAAATTAATGGAAGTAGAAAGTAAAAATAGTGAACTTGAAGTTTTTATAGAGAAGAAGCTAGAAAAACGAGATCAATTATTGCTTGAAAATATTAGAGATATGCAGAAGCAAAATCAGAAACAAAAACGGAAAGGCTTTTTCGGTTTGTTTAAAAATTAAATGTAGTTGCTATTCTTTGTGGGGTTCTAATGTCGGAAAAAGAAGAATAGAAATATAGCATACATATAATAAGGGAATGCAGTATAGATCAGTTTACAAGCATTCCCTTGCTATAAAGATGTTAATAATATTTTAATGCTCTTGCTGCTATATATGTCATATTTATTAAGAATAAAAAGATTAATATATCTAGTGTTAAAAAAATATATAATATTATTTTCATTTTTTTAGATGTATCATTTTTAATCATATATATAATAAATAGCATTGTAGTTGATTGGAATAGCATGGTGAAAAATAAAAATGTAATAGCAAATACTATATTACCTGGTGTAAATCCGGTATTCATAATCAGTAGAGAACTAATTATATTAAGAATAAGAGTAGCTAGTATAAAAATATATTTATAAATGTTTTTAATTTTGATCGCCTACTTTTTAATTTTTTAGTTGGTAATACAGTTGTTTATTTTTATGGTTATATATAAGTATTTTTTTATTGTTTTCATCTACAATGTAAACATCTTTTTCTTCCCAATCTATTCCATGGGGTATATCTTTTTCAATTGAAAATAAAACATCTTTATTTCTAAAAGGAATTGAATTTCGATTAGCATGAATGTTTATTTCATGTTCTTTTGTTTGAATGCTATAATCTCCTGAATAATTGGAGAAGAATGGTGTTAATTTACTATAAATATATAGAATTTCTTTTTTATCGCTTTCTTGATAAAAATGGGAATTAATAACCTTTAGATCGGATGTTTTTATGTCCTTTGGTATAAGTAAAAAGGCAATGAGACAATAAAATATAACAACAATAGTAATTAAAGAATATATGTAGAGAGAGGCTATTAATAAATATCTTTTATAATTGCTTTGTTTTATTATCTGACTTTGCAAATTTGAATCCTCCTTTAATAAAGAATCAATCGAAACATTAAATAGATTGCTTAAGGCTAATAAATTGGTTAGATCGGGAAGACTTTTTCCTAGTTCCCATTTAGATATAACTTGTCTTGAAATAAATAATTGGCTGGCTACATCTTCTTGTGTCATGTTATTTATTAATCTTAAATGTTTTATTTTTTTTCCAATGTCCATATATGTACCTCCTTTAATTACTTTAATTATTCTAATGTTAAATAGTAAGAAACGCATCGTAGCGTTTATAAAAAAGGCATGCAATAATCTGTTGCGGATCTTTTTATTGTGATTTATCTTCTTGATAATTAAGAATTAGGAAGGTGAATTATATAGTTAATAAAAGAAATTATAGGGGATAAATTTTGTATAAGTTTTGATTTGAAATAAAATATATATATTATCCATTTGTTGACAGAAACATGGATAATATATATATTTTATTTAATATTACGATTTCATATTTAAGGGGTGCTATATGTTTAAAGATAAAAAAATGATTCGATTTGGTTTATGGCTATTTGTCTCTTTATCTATAATTCAGTTTACTATTGGTTGTGTAAAAGGATATTATAAAGCCTCTACAGGTAATGAATTATTAATTTCAGGAACATGGAAAACAGTATTATTAGATGCTCCTGAAGGAATACTTGTTATTTTGGGAGCAATTGCTTTATATCAATTTACAAAAAAAGCACCAGAAAAAACGGCATCTATGTAGATGTCGTTTTTTTGATAGATTTTAAATATAGAAGTTATCAAGTACATTGTCTTTTTCTTCTTTATTAATTCCAATGTATTTTAGTGTGATTTGGGGTGTACTATGATTTAGAATTTCTTGCAACATAGCGACATCTTTTGTTTGCTTATAAAACCAATAACCGAAGGTCTTGCGCATGGTATGAGTTCCGATAGATTCTATACCAGCAAAATCTCCGGCTTTTTGCAATTGTCGATAAGCCTGGATCTTACTAATGGGTTTCTCTCCTTTTCTTGAAGGAAATAACCAGTTGTTTTCTAGTGTTTGGGCATACGAATAGACTTCATCAAAAATAGAAGTAAGGTTAATCATGCGTTCTTTCTTTGTTTTTCCTTCTTTGATTTTGAATTCTTTTCTCTTTTTTCGTTTTAGTTTTACGATAGTGTGTGCTTTAAGCTGAAGTAGATCACTAACACGTAATCCAGTATGAATACCAATCAAAAATAGGATATAGTCTCGTTCGGAACAATGACGTTTAAGGGCCCATTTCATATCTTCGATCTGTTCTTTGCTACGGATGGGTTGTACATCAATAAGATGTGATTTTTTATTCATGGATTTATGACCTCTTTATTTATAGTGTTTTGAATGTATACTTTTTGTTATATAAATTGAGGATATCAGGAGATTTGGTGATAAGTCAATGTTTAAAGGGATTCGAATGTAAACTAATATTGAAAAGTTTACTTTCAATTTAGAATACGATGCTTTATTCCATCAAGTAAAAAAATTAAGTGAGTTTTGATTAAGTTTTTTTATAAAAATTGTATAATGTTTCATAAAGTAAGAATCTGTTTTGATCAATCTTTTTTCAAAATAGATTCCTTTTGTCTCTTATCAAATAAGGGATTTTAAAATATTTCTGATTAAACTTTATTCCAAATTGACATATGAAAATGATTTTTGGATGTAACTTTATTTAAAGTAAGGTTACATTTATTTTTTTGCTATTGAATTGTGCTATTTTATAATGTATCAAGATATACAGAGGAGGTTAATATGAAAAACAATAAGATGATTATCGTAATAGTTATACTGTTACTTATTACCTGCATGGCTCTGCTTATTATAAAAAAACCTGTAAAAGAAATCGCTTTAGATTCTACTGTAAACCCTACAAACGAAACGTCATCTATAAAAGAAGGGTATGTTATATTCAAAAATAATAAAATTTATTTCATTCAAAATGAGGACAACGAGAATTATCAGAATATTCTTGATAAAATTAAAAACAAACAGCACCCATCTGATTCTATATTAACTTCTCATAACTCCAATTTATTAAAAAATATCGAAAGTGGAGATAAGATAAAAATATGGATAAAACAAGTAGTAGAATCATATCCTCAAAAGTTGATAATAGAAAAATACGAAAAGGTAAAAAGTTGATAAATTTTTATTTTATTCCAAATAACTCTCATTTTTTGTAAAATTATTTTGTGTATTAAATTTATGGGGGGAATAAAAATGAAAGTTAAAAAGTTTGCTTGTTCTCTTGTTTTTTCACTTAGTCTCATCTCTTTTACTAGTTTCGCTTCGGCGGAAACAACCGTTCAACCGGAAAAAATATTAACTCAAAACCAAAGTAGTCCTTACGACATGATTAAATCTGATGGTACTATAGTAAAATTCAATGAGTACTCAAAGTCTTTAACACAACAAGATTACGATGAAATTAACACTGGAATAATTGGGAATGGAAAGGAAATTACACCAGGAGCTCCCTTTAATTTAAAACCTTTAAATAAATTAGGATTACCTAAAGAAAAAGATAAACCAAATGAGGTTGTTTTCGGGAATGATACTCGAAACAAGGTATCTGATACATCTACACAACCCTATCGTTCAATATCATATATTTCTACGTCCTTCCCTGATGGTGATTATATGTGCACAGGGACTGTAATTGGAAAAGATACAGTTTTAACTAATGCTCATTGTGTATACGACACGGACACTAAACAGTATTTAAAAACTGGATATATTATTCCGGCATTAAACGATTCACACTATAGTTATGGATATTATAATATTGAAAGTTACAGTGTTCCTTCTGGATATATTAATAGCGGAGGTAGTTCTGAATATGATTTTGCAGTAATGAAAGTATCAACAAATGGAGGTTCACATATCGGTGATGTTGTTGGTAGTTTAGGTATTAAACAAGTTAGTAGTATAAAAGGTGTTGGAATAAAAGTATACGGATATCCTGGAGATAAAGCACAAAGTACAGGGGTTGTATCTCAATGGGGATCTTCTGGTTCGATTCTACAAGAAAATTCATCCTTAGCTTTCTATGAAATTGATACCTACGGTGGACAATCTGGTTCTGCTATGTTGAACTCTTCAAATCAAATAATTGGTGTTCATAATGGTGGGTATGATTTAAGTGGTAATAAAGTTATAGATTCAAATGGTGGTCCAAAAATGGTTAAGCCTATGTATGACTTTATTACATATGCGCGTTAATTAAAAATAGAATTTTAGTTTGATGAAATTGGACAACCTAAAATCAAATGAAAATAGTCCAAATCAATCGATTACAATTAGTGCAGATGGAAAAACGTCTTTTTCACAAATCCATGATGCATTTAAAGATGCAGTATCAGCAACTTCTAAAGAAAGCGTGAAATAAGATAATTAAATTGAGAAATCTAACTAAAAAAGAACTGGGCATAAATTGCCCGGTTCTTTTTAGTTCTACAGTTTTTTAAAAGAATTAAAGAGTATTAATAATGAACGAGAGTAAAAATGATTACTTGTGTTGGTCAATTAAAACGGACCTAGCGAAGCGAAGGGAGTATTTTACTTGACCAACTGAACTACACTAAAACCCTTTTAGATTGTCAAACGGTATACGTTTGACCCCGCCAACCGGCGAGGGAGTCCCTCAAGGATTTGAGGGGTTGGGGAGTTCGATAAAGGGGGTCTGGGGAAGAGTTCCCCGGCAGGTTTGGACAGAGTCCAAGGTCTTTTTTTGCCATGCTAAGCATGGCTCGGCAAAGCCGAAAAGCGTCGCAGACCCCTATCGATTTTGATGCGTTAGCGTCAAAATAAGTATAGGGTTACTCTAATTGACTCCATTTCGTCGCTTTGCTAGACTTATGGTATCAATTAATCTAGGAAAAGTGGTGGTATTTTATGTTGGGGTCTATCTCATTTAATCAATCTCACCAAAGTTCATTAAGCCACAATAACAGAGAAAATATTCATGGAAATCCTGGCATAGATCCAGCCAGATTAGATGAGAATATTTACTTTGTTCAAAAGGACATCCGAAGTGTATACAAGGATGTCTTTCAAAAAGCGGTGGACAAGTATAACGAGAAACAAAAACGGAATGACCGTAAGATTGATGATTACTATGACAAAATACATAAAGACGATAAGACGCATGAGCAACGAGAACTGGTTGTAGCGATTGGTGAAGGCAAAGACGACCCAAAGTATAGGGAGGCCAAAAAGGAAGCACTGAAGCGCTATGCTGAGGCGTTTCAAGAGCGAAATCCAAATCTAGTAGTCTATAACATGGTTTTACATGATGATGAAGCCAATCCGCATTTACATATTAACTATGTACCGAATTTCGAAAGTAGTCGAGGATTAACGAGGCGTGTCGGAATGGATAGAGCCTTGCAACAACAAGGTGTAGAAGGAACGGGAAGAAAGTTAATTGCACATTGGAGAGAATTAGAAACGGCCTATATTGAGCAATTAGCGAAAGAACACCTCCCGAATTTTGAACGTGCCAATGTAGGTTCACATAAATACATGAAAGTCCGTCAATACAAGGAATATGCAGAAACAAAATCACTTGTTGAGAATCAAGTACAAGAAAAAGAAACGCAGTTACAAACGATTGATCATCATTTAAAAAATGTTGAAGAGAAAACAAATGAATTACAAGTAGCGAAAAAGGGTTTGGAAAGTGATGTCGTTGATAACTACAAAGAATTAGAGATAGTGAAACAAAAAGTAGAGAGTGAAAGTGAAAAGCTGCAGCTAATTGGCCAGCGTCATGTAGAATTAGAAAAAAGAGTAAAACAAATGCAAAAAGAATTAGATAGTGCTACGGATCAAGTTCCAAATGAGCCCGTTGTAATTCCGTTTTTGCGTAAAGAAGTAATAACACAAGTACAGGATAAAATGATTGGGAAAGCTGAAATCACGAAGAAAGAGACAAGAAATTATGTATTATCACCGGAACAATATCAAGAATTTACAAAACAAGTGAATGCAGCGGTTACTATTAAAAAGGATTATGATCGTTTGAAAAAGACAGATTTTGTGAAAGAGAATGAGAGTTTAAAAGTGCATGCAGAGGGATGGATGGAAGAAAATCGAACATTGAAACAAGAAAAAAGTCAGTTACAAAAAGAAGTTGGTGTATTAAATAGAGAAATCAGCTCATTAAAAGCTCATATAAAGGGTTTACAGACGAATATAAGAGTTTTGTATGTGCAAACGAAAAAAGTTTTTAAAGAGCAATTTAAGGCGTTTAGAGGGCTTATTAAAAATGAATTGGGTAGCAAGGGAATAGATAATCAATTTGAACGTGAACATAAGAGAGAAATAAGCAGACATCGAGATTTTGATAGGGAAAGATAGGATTGATAATGATGAAAGCATTGAATTGCATGAGTTTGAAGAAGAAAAAGAGTGTTGAATGTTGTGTTTTTGCAAGAGATGGAAAGCTTTAACAAGGTGTTTCATGTTATTATAAAGAAAGACGTATAAACGAGAAAAACCGCCCATGCTTTGGACGGCAGGCGGTTTTTCTTAATAAGGTTGGAATCAACCAATATATATTCTATATACATTCTAACATATAAAAGTTGATTCCTTCCACTAAGGGAGAGAATTATTTTATGACAAAAGTTGTAGATTTTG
>NZ_JBIYCZ010000034.1:0-13451 GCF_044908245.1 Bacillus sp. RC242 | reverse complement strand
GTTTTGGATTCATCGAGCGTGAAGGTGGAGAAGACGTATTCGTACATTTCTCAGCTATCCAAATCGACGGTTTCAAATCTTTAGACGAAGGACAACGTGTAACGTTTGGAGTAGAACAAGGACAACGTGGCGCACAAGCTACTAATGTTCAAATAGCTTAATATTAGCTGATGAAAGACCCTCTTGTAGGGTCTTTTTTTGATTTTGTTACAATATTCCGAATACAACTTTTTTAAGGGGATTTGGGGTGCTTAACTTTTAATGAAAAAGAAGACGTTAGAAATCATAATTTTAGCATTATGGGGTACCGCCACATCGCTATCAAGTCAAGAAATTGGTTGCTCCCCAAAACGAAAAAAACGACCTGAATTCTCATAAGTAACTGTTGTAGTGATATAAAATTTTCGTTTTGGGATACTTCAAAATAGTAACTTGATAGACATGCGGCAGGACCCCTAATAGAAGCAAAAGAAATTCTTTAATTTTAATCCCTATATTTACCAACTATAACTGTAAAAGATGATATACTTATAAATACAAATAGTTAGGATAGCATCAGCAAACTAACCTCATTTACCCTACGTTGATGGTACCATTTTAAATATATTAATTAAAAGGATGCGAAATATGGAAAATTACGAATGTAAAAACAGAGAAAACATTTTAGAACAATTTAGTTTGACGACTCCCATTTTTCAAGCATTGGGTGATGTAAATCGACAACAAATTATCATGATTTTACTTAAAACCGATAGTTTAAATGTAACTCAAATAACAGAACAAATGTCAATTTCAAGACCTGCAGTATCCCATCATCTAAAAATATTAAAGCAGGCAGAATTGGTTAGACCAAATAAACACGGAAAAGAAGTATATTACTCTTTGACAACCAGCAATTTTTTAATTTATATGAAAGAATTAGTATCTGCTATTGAATCAGGATATTAATTTTTTATATAACGCGTTTATAAGTTTGAACTTGTAAACTCATGATTTACACATTCAACAAATAGGAGGATAAATGATGCAAAATCAAAGCTATTCAAACAAAATTTACTTTTTAATGCTATTGGTTCCTTTGTTTTGGGGTGGTTCATTTTCAACAGCTGAACATGTGGTAACAGAAATTCCACCTCTTGTAGCTGCTACTCTTCGTTTTGGTATAGCAGGTGTTATCCTTATGATTTATCTAACAGTAAAATCAGAATGGGATATGGGATCTTTAAAGAAAAGATGGAAGGGCTTATTACTCGTTTCGTTAACTGGTATTTTCGGATATAACGCACTTTTCTTTTTAGGCGTTCATTATACATCCGCGATAAATGGTTCATTAATCATTGCAACAATGCCAATCTTTGTTACACTAGGCTCCATCCTCTTTTTAAATGAAAAATGGAACAGTAAAGTCGGAATCAGTTTAGTTTTATCTTTAGTCGGTGTTATTATCGTTATTACCAAAGGTTCACTTGATATGCTACTCTCATTAGCATTTAATGTGGGGGATTTATTATTTATAGCAGCTCTAGCATGCGGTGTAATATATGGTCTAGTTGGTAAAGCTGTCATGAAAGATGTTTCACCATTATTTGCTACAACAATCATGACTGTTATAGGTTCTTTTTTTCTAGCAATTACTTCATTATTTGAAGGTGGTTGGGATGCGGTATCAAATATGTCTGAACAAAGCTGGTTAGAAATGTTTTATATGGTTGTATGCGGTACTCTAGTTGGATATATTATTTTCAATAAAGGTGTGAAGCAAATAGGGGCGAGTAAAGCTAGTATCTATCTCAACCTGACTCCTATCATTACAACTTTAATTTCCGTAGTATTCTATGGTTCAATCATGAGCTGGAAAGAAATAATCGGAATGATATTTGTATTAATCGGGGTATATATCGCAACTGCAAAAGCAACAAATCAAAGTAAGAAATTTGCCCTAAATGATTAAAGGGGTCCCGCCCCATCGCTATTAAGCTAACAAAACTAAATTTCCTTAAAATGAAAAAATACGCTATTCTTTCAGTAGAATCATAGGAAAGGATGGCGTTTTTTATGTCTGTTTCTGTGTCTGACGAATTACAACTATTGGCTCAAGAGATTCGAAGTTTTTTATCGCCAAATACCTTACGGGATCTTGCTAGAGATGTTGGTTTTGTACAAAGAACCAGTAAGTACCAAGCAAAAGATTTAGTAGCTTTATGTGTATGGGTGAGCCAAAATGTAGCTATGACTTCTTTAACCCAGTTATCTAGCTGTTTAGAATCATCAACAGAAGTACTCATCAGTCCTGAGGGACTGAATCAACGATTTAATAAGGCGGCCGTCCAACTTTTACAACGCCTACTAGCCGAACTACTAAGCAAAAAATTGGCTGCATCTATACCAATTTCTTGTCCATACACTTCTGTTTTCAAGCGTATTCGTATTTTAGATTCAACTGCATTTCAACTCCCAGATGTATTTTCATCGGTTTATCCAGGTGCAGGAGGATGCAGCCATACAGCTGGAATAAAAATTCAACTTGAGTATGATTTGTTAAGTGGACAGTTCCTACATATTCATACAGGTCCAGGTAAACAACATGATCGCACTTACGGCTCTCTGTGTGCCCCAACTTTGACGGCGAAGGATTTATGTATCCGAGATTTAGGTTATTTTCATTTAAAAGACCTTCAATATATACAAGATCAAGAGGCCTACTATATCTCTCGTATTAAGTCGAATACACGTATTTATCAAAAAAATCCTAACCCTGATTATTTTCAAGATGGAAGAATTAAGAAAGGTACAGAGTATATACAGATAGATATGGAGACGTTAATGAACTCTCTTCAACCAGGACAAACATGTGAAATAGCTGATGCTTATGTAGGTATGATTGATAAAGTATCAGCTCGTGTAATTGTTCACCGATTAACAAAACAACAGCAACAAAAACGATTACAAGATCAAGCTGTAAGAGAAAAAAAGAAAGGAATGAAGTATTCTCCTCGTAGTAAACGACTCAGTAGTATCAATGTGTATATGACAAACACCCCTACAGATATTGTCCCGATGGGACAGGTACATGACTGGTATTCTTTGCGTTGGCAAATCGAAATTTTATTTAAAACGTGGAAGTCGTTCTTTCAAATTCATCATTGTAAAAAGATAAAACCAGAACGATTGGAGTGCCATTTATATGGTCAATTGATTGCCATTCTACTCTGCTCTTCTATCATGTTTCAAATGCGCCAATTGCTCCTCATAAAGAAAAAACGAGAGCTTAGTGAGTATAAAGCCATATATATGATTAAAGACTATTTTCTTCTTCTATTCCAAACTATACAAAAAAACACCCAAGGGCTAGCAAAGGTGTTACTTCGCTTGTTCAATCTCCTACAGCAAAACGGGCGGAAGTCTCATCGATATGAGAAAAAAACGGTCTTTGATATATTAGGTGTCGTTTACAATTGTACCCTGTTTGATAATCAAGCTGCTTAATTCAAAAAAGTGAAACCCGTTAGGGTTTATTTCGTATGCAAACCTTTGAATCACCTACACTTGGCCTTTAGAAAAAAGAAACAATCTCGCCTAAAATTGACTTTGCATAAGCTTAGCTTGATAGCGATGGGGTACCGCCAACAAAACGCGAATTTTGTACGCTAAGCAAAAAAAAAACAATAAGCTGTCCACTTGGACAGCTTATTTACATAATTACCGTTATTGGAAGTAAAGTAAACCTCTCTTATTGGGGTACGAACACTGTTCTTGTTATAATTAATCTTTTTCAGAACGTCTATAATCCTCTTTTAAAAAATATATGTAAATATAATAAAAAACGAATGATTAATAGAAATATTCTACGCCACTCGTTTTTTATCGGACTTCTTTTTACTGTACTTTTATTTTCTTTATGAGTTATTAGAAAAATAATTGTCTATATAAGTCTTTATTTTTTCAAAATTCTTTTCCATAAATAAGATTGCTGGTACTTCAATTATTGGAAGATTATTTTCATTATCAAAAGGTGGACACGGTTTGGGAACTACCAAATAGTCAACTGAGTTTTTATCCCTAATATAATTAATTGAAACATCATAATACTTAGAAAAATATTCCTTCAAATCATCCTGATTCCTTAAAAATGGTAGAGAAAATATTGAACCATAATTTATACCAGCGTCGACAATTAATACAAAGCATATTTTTTTCATGATACACCCTCCTCGTATAATAAGTTTTAAGTTAATAACTGTTCCTTGAAAATTAAATAGTTTTTATCTTCAAGAGCTACATCAAAAAGATGGTGTATGGGTAAAATTTAGTCTTGGATACTGGGGGATTTCCCTACCTTATTCAAAGAAAGGCATTACATGCTATTCCGAATGCAATAAAACAAATAAAATACTAAGACAACAACAGTAATAATACTCGATGCTGTTCTGAAAGTTTTGTTTTCATACGTTTTATTTAACAAGAAGAAGAACAAAACGACCCAGACCCCGTTGGAAAAGAATGATGTTAGTGCATTGAAAATAACTCGAAACACAAACATAGAGTCTTCCATTAGCTTTTCACCCCAGTCATTTTCCTTATTATACCATTCTTAAAAAGTGATGTGCGGTGTTTTTTTGATTGTATATTCTATACATGCTTGGTTAACATAACGTCCTATTATCGGTAGTAAATATTTTGATAGAACCCTTGTTTTGATGGGGTTCTTTTTTCTTTTCTAGTAAAATTGATATGCATGATTTTATACATGGCTGATATAGCGGGGATCCGAAGGATCCTTGCTATTCTTTTTTTGTATAAAATCTTGTATAAATAAAAAAGATTTTGATGCTGGTATCCAGATGTAATGAGTATTCAATTTTAAAATTTATATGTGTTCCTAAGATTGGGTCTGTAATATGAACTATACAAATTATCTATGTAAAGATTATGGGAGTTAAGAATTTGAAACAAGTGATACGTGAATTATTAGGAAAAAGGGTATATCATTGCTATAGCGAATATATTTTTGAGGTGAGACGCTATGAAGACGTTATATAGTCCTGGCGACGTGGCAGAGCAATTAGGTATCCAATCTAGTACATTACGTAAGTATGCTGATGTACTAGAAAAAGAGGGTTATACTTTCATAAAGAATGAACGTGGGCATAGGAAGTATAGAGAAAGTGATGTAATGGTGTTTCGTAAGGTTATCAATCTAAAGAACGACACAGACATGACATTAGAAAACGCCACAAAACAAATAGTATCATGGCATCAAGGCGTTGAGGTATTGCCATTAGAGCGACACGAAATTGAGCGCTATGAAGAACCGGATTTCAACGCTACAACGCTACAGACGATGCTTCAAGATCAAAACGAGGTCATTGAAAAGCAAAATGAATTACTACAAGAATTAAGCAAACGTTTAGTCAAACAAGACCAGCGATTCGCACAAAGAGAATCAGAGTTATTGAGCGCTATACAAACGATACAGGAATCCCAAACGCTTATAGCGACGAATACTAGTGAAGACGTAGCGAAGAACCAGAAACGCGATGAAATGCTCATGCAAACAATAAGGGAAGTCCAGGAAGTTAAGAAGATGATTGCAGCAAGTAAAGATAAGAAATGGTATGAGTTTTGGAAATAATCTTTTGAAATTTGATTAATTATCTCTTGTCACTTCTAAAAAATATAGGAAAATGAATACAAAAGTAAAGCTTAGAATTATATGAGAACTCTGAGCTTTTTGGGATACTACTAATAATTGGATTTTATGTGAACTAAATCTTAGGAAGAAGGAATTGAAAATGAATAAGAAATGTCCTAATTGTGGTTCTAGAGAAATCGGGCAAAATTCATTAAATGCCCAAGCATGTTTAAGACTTATTAGTACGAATAACCTTTTTAATCAATTTTCAAGAGTGATTGCTGATGTTTGCACGGAGTGTGGTAACATTTTATCTATGAAAGCAGAACATCCAGAGTATTTTAAAGTAGATAAATAAAAATTACTGATAATATAGATTATGTGAATGAAAAATCCCTTTAGAAGGAAGATCTGAAGGGATTTTTTTATAGATTTTGAGATACATGGACTGCTGATAAGTGGTGTTATGGTAACTTTGGTTGTGTAGAGAATATATATTGGTTTTTTTTGCCAATAAAGAAAGGACACTCTTATAAGAGTGTCCTTTCTGATAGTTTTTTTAGCAGAAACAAGAAGCTCCAACTATGATTAATAAAATAAATAATACAACTAATAAAGCAAATCCTCCAGCAAAGCCGCCGCCTCCACAACTACCACAACTACCACCAAATCCCATAATACTTCCTCCTTCAGATAAGAGGATCAAACACGGGGTCACTCATGTATTTTAACGGATTCACTTTACTTTATGTTTTTACGTATTAATTGAGCAGGTCCTTTTGAAAGTAAAGAAGATATTGATTTATGATTCAATATCTTCTTTACTTATAGTGTTTTGAATGTATACTTTTGTTATGTATTTTGAGGATATCAGGGGAATTGGTGTTAAGTCAATGTTTAAGGGGAAATGAATGTAAACTAATAATGAAAAGTTTACTTTCGTTTTTTTATTAGATATATATAATTTAATATACACATTAATAAGATTAAGAATAGTATAATATTGTTAAAAGGAGATGGTTTTATGTTGAAAATAGAACAAAACAAAGTAAGATTAATTTCAGGAATTAGCTTATTAATATTGGTTTTGACTAATTCTTTTATAAAAAGTGATTTTTGGGTTATTTGTATAGATGTAATTTTAATTTTGGTTAACTTAGTTTTATTTATTATTTCTAGAGATATAACAAAAACTAAGTTACTTAGAAAAATGAATAAGTTAGATGAAATAAAATAATTTTTTGTTATTTTTAAGGATAAAAGATGATAAATGTGAAATCATCTTTTATTTTTTTTGATGAAAATTGAAAGTAAACTTCTATCTAAAGGTTTACTTTCATTCTATAGGCGCACTTATAAGTATGTTTAATCTAGATAAAACCTCGCTATCCTGTCATTAGTCCTAATATAATAAGCCAAAAATTATACTAATCCTATAAAACCACAAATAAAAAAGTGCAAAATCTATCTACAGATTTCGCACCAAAAAACAGATAACAGCTACAATCACTCGAAACATAGGAGAGTGTTTCAACACTTATTATAACCTATATATTTACATTTTTGCGTATTGATTTGAAAATATGTAAAAATTCATTATTTTATTTTGAATTTTCTTTTTATTTTAGTTATACTAAACAATAAAGAGACAAATCTCTCTTAGGCTGTCAATAATTATGCTAACGAAACACACCCAAAACCAAAAAACCAATTCCCGTGTAATGGAATTGGTTTTTTGGTGTACAGTTCATTCAAACAACAACTTGAACCCACTTCCATTTTCAATCTAATTTTATCATAAAAAACTCGTATTCCTTATATTTTTCTAACAAATAACTGAAAATCTAACAATTGTATTTTCATTTCAAAAATACAACTTATCTATATTTAAAACATGTTAATTCAATTGTAGAAGATTTGAAATGCATATTTTAAAGTTTAATCTAAGTCTAATTTGGAATATTTTGTCTTAATCCCCTTTTTCGGGGGATGGGCAAAAACATCCAGATTGTATATATTCTTGATAAATCTTTTGTGAATCTATTTCTGAAATGTTTCGTTTTTTCATTTCAGTTTTAATGAGATCTATTTCTTGATACATAGCTGTTGAAAGAATTCCTTTTGCTATGTTTTTATTAATTTCTATAAAAAAACCTACTAAAAGAGCATCTGATAATTGTTTATATAAAGACAAAAATGTTTCCTCCTCATAAAAAATCATACAGATAAAACATTGTTATTTCCTATATATTCTATAAACTAAATTTTCACCCTGGTTTACTTAGACGGAATATTGGTGAACAAAATTAATAATTGTATCTGTGTATATACTATATCTTAATTTCATGATTTCAGTATATATATAATATATTTCAATTTCTAATGTAAACAAATATTTAAAAGTTTACTTTCACAAAAATAGAAAGAGAGTCCTATATCCCTGGGATTCTCTTTCTATTTTTTTTTTTGATAATATTATTTTAGTTGAATATAAATTAGTCTGGATGGAACAATTATATATGGGGTTTTCTTTCCAACAGTTTAACTGAAAAAATAGTAAAAATCATATATTGGTCCTTGATCTAAATTGAAAGATAAGACATGCAAACCATTGGTTTACATGTCTTGGACTAATGGTTTCTTTATTTATTACTGTTTTATATGCAATGATTCTTGTAAAGGGGTGAATGTGATGAGTTTAGGTCAGCAATTAAAAAAGTTTCGTGAATTAGAAAGTTTTTCACAGGAAGATGTAGCTCAAAAAATTGGTGTGACTAGGCAAGCTGTTTATAAATGGGAAAATGATAAAAGTTATCCTGACATCGATAACTTAATTTTACTTAGTGAGTTGTATAAAGTAACACTTGATGAATTGATAAAGGGGAATGAAAATTTCAAAAAAAAAATAAGTATCGATGATAAAAGTAACATAAAAGAAGTTTGTTTACCTGAAAAAAATGTTATGAATGCATTAGAAGAACATAAGAACAATTTTACAGAAAATAATAAAGTAGTGAAATACTATACGGTTTTTTCTGTAGGAGCATTTGGGGCTCTTTCAGTACCTATATTATTTGGTGAAATGAATGTATCTTCTAATTTACCATTTTTACTTGCTTTTATTATTAGTAATATATGGATTTTGTGTAATAAAAATATTTTATGGGATAAAAATATTTTAGAGTATTTTCGAAAAATGATATATTTTACCAAAAGTGCAACAATCGCAGTACCTTTAGCTTTATTTTCCTTACATATAATTATAAATAAAAATATTGAAACATTTTCTATATATTATCTATTAATTTACTTTGTAATGGCTATGTTATATCTTACTTTTTTAAGATATTTACTGAAAAATAAACAAACGAAAAAATACAGTGTCTGTCAACGGTAAGCGGACCGTAGGGAGCATTAAGGAGTTGACAGACTAACCTATCCCAAGACCCTCTTGTGGTTGTCAAACGGTACCCGTTTGACCCTGCCTACCGGCGAGGGAGCCCCCTCAAAAATGAGGGGGTTGGGGGAGTTTTTTAAATGGGGTCTGGGGAAGATTTCCCCAGTGGGTTTGGGCAAAAGCCCAAGGTTTTGTTTTGCCACGTAGCACGTGGCTCGGCAAAGCCGAAGAGCGTCGCAGACCCCTATCGATTTTGATGCGCGCGTCAAAATAAGTATAGGGTTACTCTAATTGACTCCATTTCGTCGCTTTGCTAGACTTATGGTATCAATTAATCTAGGAAAAGTGGTGGCATTTTATGTTAGGGTCTATCTCATTTAATCAATCTCACCAAAGTTCATTGAGCCACAATAACAGAGAAAACATTCATGGAAATCCTGGTATAGATCTATCCAGGTCAGAGGAGAATATTTACTTTGTTCAAAAGGACATCCGAAGTGTATACAAGGATATCTTTCAAAAAGCGTTGGACAAGTATAATGAGAAACAAAAACGGAATGACCGTAAGATTGATGATTACTATGACAAAATACATAAAGACGATAAGACGCATGAGCAACGAGAACTCGTTGTAGCGATTGGGGAAGGTAAAGACGACCCAATGTATAGAGAGGCGAAAAAAGAAGCACTGAAGCGCTATGCTGAGTCGTTTCAAGAGCGAAATCCAAATCTAGTAGTTTATAACATGGTTTTACATGATGATGAAGCCAATCCACATTTACATATTAACTATGTACCGAATTTCGAAAGTAGTCGAGGATTAACGAGGCGTGTCGGAATGGATAGAGCTTTGCAGCAACAAGGTGTAGAAGGAACGGGAAGAAAGTTAATTGCACATTGGAGAGAATTAGAAACGGCCTATATTGAACAATTAGCGAAAGAACAGATTCCGAATTTTGAACGTGCCAATGTAGGTTCACATAAATACATGAAAGTCCGTCAATACAAAGAATATGCAGAAACAAAATCAATTGTTGAGAATCAAGTACAAGAAAAAGAAATGCAGTTACAAACGATTGACCATCATTTAAAAAACGTTGAAGAGAAAACAAACGAATTACAAATAGCGAAAAAGAGTTTGGAAAGTGATGTCGTTGATAAGTACAAAGAATTAGAGATAGTGAAACAAGAAGTAGAGAGTGAAAGTGAAAAGCTACAGCTAATTGACCAGCGTCATGTAGAGTTAGAAAAAAGAGTAAAACAAATGCAAAAAGAATTAGATAGTGTTACGGATCAAGTACCCAATGAACCTGTTAAAATTCCATTTTTACGTAAAGAAGTAGTAGTAGAAGTACAGGATAAAATGTTTGGAAAAGCTGAAATCACGAAGAAACAGACAAGAAATTATGTGTTATCACCAGAACAATATCAAGAATTAACAAAGCAAGTGAATGCAGCGGTTACTATTAAAAAGGATTATGAGCGTTTGAAAAAAACAGATTTTGTGAAAGAGAATGAGAGTTTAAAAGCGCATGCAGAGGGATGGATGAAAGAAAATCGAACGTTGAAACAAGAAAAAAGTAAGTTACAAAAAGAAGTTGGTGTATTAAATATAGAAATTAGCTCATTAAAAGCTCATATAAAGGTTTTGCAGACGAATATAAGAGTTTTGTATGTACAAACGAAAAAAGTTTTAAAAGAACAATTTAAGGTGTTTAGAGGGATTGTTAAAAATGAATTGGATAGCAAGGGAGTAGATAATCAATTTGAACGTGAACATAAGAGAGAAATAAGCAGACATCGAGATTTTGATAGGGAACGGTAAAAAAATAGGGAAACTTTGTTTTTATCTTCAAGGTTATTGAAAACGTGATAGAATGAAAAAAAAGAGCCATGCTGGAACATGACTCTTTTTATAGGGTATTCTACGAAAATACCTAGACTTCATTTATCTGATTATAGATTATCATAATTTGTTTTATAATCAAATAGCAAAAAATAGGTGTTTTTGTTGATTCCCTTAATTTAGAGGAGGAATTAACAATGAATGAAGAATTGGGACAAGCTTTAAATCAAGCTGATAGAAATGCTAGAAAAAGAGATTTTGAGAAAGATGGAAAACAAAGAGACCAAGCTGAGGAACTAAAAAAATCTCTTTTACAACAGTTAAAAGAATTAACTGGAGAAGACCATTATGTTGGAACTAATAAAGATCCATTTGCTGGAGAGCCATTTAATCAAGTAATGCACAGAAATTTAGATTTGTTGAATAATATTGGTTATTTAACTCAAGCAGAGGAAAGTTTTTTATTTAGAATTCAAGCTTATTTGGAGTTTAGAAGTAATGTTATTATTTGTAGAGATGATAAATTTAAAAGAAAACGAAAGAGTGCTGAGGAAGATTATGAGTTACCAAAAGCAGCAACTGTTTCTGAAATTGCTGAAATGATAGGGAAATCAAGAGAAAAAACTTCTTTGGTTATGAATTCATTAAAGAAAAAAGAAATTTTACTTAATCCAGAAGGTGCTGGACAAATTATTGAAAATGGTCGCACTGTAAGTCCTAGAACATGGGTGGTAAATCCTTATATAATGATTTGTGCACCTCGAAAAAATGAAGTGAAACTTGATAAATTAACGATGAGATTGTTTCAATATTCTTTGAAAAATCTTAAAGATCAAAATGGTAAAAAGGTAAAATTACCAGCTAGATTTTTTTAGACTATATCAATTTGATATAGTCTTTTTTATATGTATTTCAAAGCAAGTTATCCTCTTTTTTTACTTAATTGTATTTTTTTAGGTGTGACGAAAACGTCACAAAAAGACTTAAAAGTGTGACGTTTTCGTCACACCCTGAAAAGTGTATTCAACCCAGTCATATCAAGGGATTCACACGTTTTTTGTAGATGCTCTCTATTATCACTATTATTAAAGGCTAAAAGTTCCGCAAGGAACAGGTAGTATTTTTGAGCAAATAACGCTCAAAAATCTCCACCTTCAGAAAAAGAAAAGTCGGTTCGTTATTCCTCACCTAAAGGCTATAGCCTTTTCTTTTTTTTTCTGTCCTTGCGGAACTTTTTTCGGCTGGTTTTTAGCTTTCGCCAAGCCGAACAGACCAAAAACGGGATTAAGTTGCTCGACTTGGATCAGCAATTGTACCAGCCGAACCGCCAGTTTTTCCGTTCAAGGTATTCTTCTTTTTCTATATGGAATCAACGCTATGTGGGGTTTCGCCCCCACACGACGAGCCAGCACTCACACCCAAAAACAGGGGGAAATAGCATGATAAAACATTTTTACACCTTAAAATCACGTTATTATAAAGAAGTTTGGTAGTCTTTAATTAGCCTTTAATTTAACCTCAAACTTAAGGGAGATGTATAAATGAACATTGGTAAACAGATACATTATTTTCGTAAAGGGGATAATATGTCCCAAGAGGAGTTAGCAGCAAAAATTCATGTTTCCAGACAATCTATTTCTAACTGGGAAAATGAAAGAAACTATCCAGATATTCATAATTTACTAATGATGAGTATTCTCTTTAATGTCTCCCTGGATAATTTAGTTAAAGGAGATGTAAAGATCATGAAAGAAGAACTTCAAAAATCAACTTTCTTTAAGTGGAGTTATATCATGTTAGCATTAATGATTATAATTCCTATTTCTACCGCACCTGTATTTTACTTTTTTGGTTATTATGGCCTTATAATACCTTTGGTACTTACGATGTTGCTTATGTTTTCATTACAGCAAGTTGAAAACATAAAAAAAGAGCATAATTTAAAAACTTATCGTCAAATAGTTGATTTTATAGAGGGAAAACCTGTAAGTGAAGTAAAGCCTAATATAAAAGACAAATTATTAAAAATAGGTTTGATGCTTGCAAGTGCTTTAATTAGTTATAGTTTGATTTATTTAGGATTGAGTGTATTTGGAAGATAACTTGGAAAACTATTAAAAGTTCTCCGGATTGTTTAGCTGGAGGACTTTCGTGTTCATATAATTATCGTTATCAGAAGTAAAATTTAACTCGAAAATAGCTAATTTTATCAGTTGTTGAATGTCTGAAAAAAATCAAACCAATGATATTGTCGAGATCCTTTGGCAACTTCTTGCTGTGATGACTATCATAGTGACTTTTTCTCCAGCAATCACTATTAGTGGCTAGTTACCATAAGGAATTTTTTTAAAATTTGCTATTTTTTTGAAATTATGTTAATCTAAGAATGACCTATTTTTGTTCGGTTTGAGATTAAGAATAAATTTTGTTTTTCGTCTAAGGTATTTGAGCAAGGGTAGTAACACATGTGTGGGTATCCATACTAGGAGGCAACAATTATGGAACAAGGTAAAGTAAAATGGTTTAATGCAGACAAAGGTTTTGGATTCATCGAGCGTGAAGGTGGAGAAGACGTA
>NZ_JBIYCZ010000033.1:0-14055 GCF_044908245.1 Bacillus sp. RC242 | reverse complement strand
ACTAACAAAGAAAACAAAACAAGTATAGAAGTACATAATGAATAGGTGGATGCCTTTTTAGAAGAAGGATCCACCTTTTTTTTGCTATCGATAATAGGACGTTATGTTAACTATATACGAATATCATATTCATCCAAAATTGCCCTTATTGATGGTACAATTAAAATCTTGGAGGGATATTATGGGGATTATTTTATATTTTGCATTTTATTTTGGAGTACTGTTTCTTATAATTGGTACTGCATTAGTTTTATTTATTATGGCTGCATTACCAAAAATCTGGAGTAAAAATCTATCATTCGTAATGATCGGTTTAGGGATAAATATACTTATCATTCCGTTATCTTATTTTATAGGTGGGATGGCAACAGATTCTCCTGATAGTACTAGGTTAGATTTTTGGAAAGGATTTTTCTTTGTTCAAAAAATACCGCTCTTTTTACTGATTTTTTTATTATTTTTAACTTTGGTGTCATGGTTTATTCGTAAGAACAAGAAAAAAGTAAACATGTAGAATTTTAAAACGACTTCCAATAACAAGAATTATGTAAATAAGCTGTTCATATGGACAGCTTATTTTATTTTTCCGCATAGCATAGATTATTTTGAAAAATGCTGACGGTACCCCATGCCCATCAACTTAAGTTTTTAATGTCCCCCCAAAACGATAAAAATAAACTTGGTTGCCATAAAAGACATCACGTTTTTATTCTGAAAGCATTATAAAATTTTAACCTAATGATTATATAGAAGGTACCGATTATTAGGGAAATTATACAATAAGATGTCCGGAGATAATATAGTTGTTTAATTTACATTATCAAGACCTAAATCAAAAAAAGTCATAAAAAATAAGGAGTGATACATATTAGTCATTGACTAATATGTATCACTCCTTTACTTCTTGCTCCACAATCGCACCCGATTCTGGAAAATTTAAAAAACGTTTATTTTTCTTTTAACATTGAATACTTTCGATAAGTTTTATAGAAATTGATACCCAAAAAAACAAACAGAAGTGTGGAAGACAACTTCAAAAGGACAAATGGAGTTTCAAATAAAAATGCCTTCCAAAATAATGAACCTTTCATACTCCAAAGACCTTCATGATATAATCCCGAATCCTTGTAAAACATATAAGAATAAGCTAAACACAGCATAACCAACCAAAATGAATAATTCATTAATTTTTTATAATGATTATCCTTTGATTGGCGATCCGAGAAGATTTCATTTTGATCATCATCTTCTTTTTGCCAATACCGTATTCCACTAAGCCAGGGCCCTTTTATATAGTTCCAACCGAAATCCTCATATATCCCTTTGTATTCAGCCAACTTTTTCTTAGGTAAATAATCTTGATAATCAAGTCGTATAACATATCTCTTGTCAGTTTTTTCGAAAGTGTATATTCCTAATCCACTAATATTTGTACAACGATAGCCTTTTTGTAATTGCTCGTTCAGCCATTGCTCCTCTTTTTCAATATCAAAAAACATCTTACTAAATTTCTTCATTCGATTCACTTCCTTCGTACAGGGATAAAATATGCAATAACCTGTTTTGTTCCATTTTCAAAATAGCGCTTCCTTCTGCAGTTATCATATAAACTTTTCTCCGACCGGACTCTCCAACAGGTTCAATCCAACCATGCTTATTCAAGTTTTCAATCGCACCGTATAATGTACCAGCTGCTAAAATAACAGTACCGTTACTTATCTTTTCTATCTTCTGCATTACGGCATAGCCATGGAGTGGCTCACGCATGGCTAATAAAATATAATGCATGGTTTCAGACAACGGTAATAATTTATGTTTCATATACTCACCCTTTATTCAGTTTGACTATATAGTTCAACTCAATAATAACTTAATACAGTTCAACTGAATAGTCAACAACATTTTCAAAATTAGTGTAGGTTTGAAATAAAGTTTAACCGTTTTGAAAAAAGATTAACTGCTTATAAAAAAGTCGTACCGTTTTAAATCCTATTTATTTCCAAGTGAATGTGATATATTTATATCATAAAGAGCGAAATATATCACACAGGAGGTTTATATGAAAAATAAATTAGCTTATTTAGGATTTCTCGGTTTTTTGGGTTTTTTAGGTCCGTTCTCATTTGTAGGTAATATTTCATGGGCATCTTATTTTTTCGGTTTCTTTTTCTTCTTCGCATATGCAAAAGTCGTACCAGATGAGCTTTTTATGCTACATGTTCGCCTCGCAGCTACAAGAGCCTTTTTCATAGCACTAGTATTAGGGAGTATACTACTCTTAAGTGTTTTTATTTTTGAAAATCTACATGTAATTCGGTTCTTTGTTATATTTTCGTTTTTCATACCTTTAGGTACATTCATAATTAATTTAGAAATATTTGAGCGTAGAGAAAAGAAAGGGATGCAAGATGCCACTTAAAACTCGAATGAAAGAATATAGGGTAAAGCTAAGTATGTCTCAAGAAGATTTAGCCAATGAAGTTGGTGTCAGAAGAGAAACAATTGGCAATCTCGAAAATGGAAAATATAATCCTTCATTCAAGCTTACTTATGATATTGCGAAGGTTTTGAAAGCACCTATTGAAGTTCTGTTTTGGTTTGAAGAATAGGTTAGGTATAAGTAAATTGTTGTAATAGATATGTCTATGAGTTTTGATTAATCTTTTTTATAAAAACTAGATTTGGATTTCTAACAAAAGACTCCATTTTGATTAATCTTTTTTCAAAATGGAGTCTTCTTATTTATCATCTAATATGGATTTGTGGAGTTTTTTTGATTAAACTTTATTTCAAACCAACAATTAGTCAAATGAAAGATTTCTCCGAACAATCTAAAGAAATAGACGGTATTGTAAAAAGTAGCAAGTCAATGAAGAAAAAGTCAGAGGAGTTAAAAGAAGTATCTAAACCTTATTTAGAGTTAGTGGACAAAATAAGTAAGTTAGAGTATGAAGAAGATCACCCAGTACAACATAATGTAGGTTTAGCGATGATTCATGTAAAAGATGGGGTGGCAATCATACAAGAAGGTTTAGATAAGGGTAAAGAATATGAAGTTGATGGTGGGGTTGAAAGATTAGAGACTGCTTCTAAGTTAATTGATAAGGCAAACAAAGAATTGAAAAAATCTAAGTAACCTAACTATAGGGGAGTGTATTATATCTAAAGGCTATCCTATAATTAATGGATCCTAAAGCTTAATACATAATAAAAATACCGGTTCTAATAAGAACCGGTATTTTAAATGGTATTATTTTGAAGCGCTTATTTTACTAAGTAAAATAAGTGTATAGTCTAATTCCTATCAATAATCCGTTGGTAACATCATAATAAAACTTTTACCGTTATCAATAATCCATATACGGTGTGCTAATGGAAGTTTATCCACTTTTACATTCGTTTTGGAACGTATTTCAAAACCTGGACTTTCTGGTTGATAATTTAATACCAAATAATTATCTTCCAATTTTAAATCAAAGATGTGTTTATAGCTTAATAAAGAATTGTTGCTTGAAAGTATTTGTGTTTTAAAAAAATCCCAAATGCTTTTAGTTATTACTGAAGGAAGAGTTTTATCTATACTTGCAGTTCCATAACTATGACGGTAAATATTACGTATTTTCATATTGTATCCTCTTTTTCAAAACCAAAGGAGATTGAAACATTTAAGGATAAATCTAATGATGGTACATGTAAATTACCCCATGTATCTAATGGATCATGCCCATCTATAACATATCTTTCCTCAATTCTCGCTAAATAATAGTTTTCATTTCCAATGCAATTTAGCCAATAAAATAATAGTAAAATAGATTCGCTATTTTTAGTATCGTTTATGTTTTCTCCTAGTTCCTCTGGCATATCCCACTTAAAATCCGTCCAATGCCATAACAGACCGTGTGGTATTGTATTTTTTGTTTTTGCCTTATTCAGTAATGCGTACACTTTTTCTACTGATTCAGAATTAGTTAATATTTCATTCATAGATCTTAATAAATCTGAATGCCTTATAATTAACACAACATTTGCCATGTGATTAATACCTCCTAAAGTTTTCTTAATAAAATTTCACGTACCATATATTTAATATATTTTTAAACACCAAGTAATCAAGGGAATGCTGTACTTGAAAGGACGGAAATATCATTTAGAATTTCACACGTAATTACGTAAAACATAATCACAATCGCTACATATATCCTTATACGATTTACCGTGTATGGTTTTCTTTTCAAATAGTTCAATTGTCTCGACATAATAGGAACAATTTGTACATTTTTTAAAGTGTAAATCCAATTAATCAATAGGTAATTTATTTTTATCATTTTAGCCAAGATGATTCCTTCTTCAAGTAAAGCGAAGTGAATAGATGAGAGATGAATTGATTTCGAACAAGGGATGGCAGGAGGCCATCTTAATCGTTAGACATACATAAAGTGTTACTTCACTACCTATCGAATGTATGTTTGTTGTATAATAGAAACATATCGAAATGGAGGTGAAATGAATGATGATCAATAAAGCATATAAATTTCGTATCTATCCAAATTAAGCACAAGCGATCCTAATCGATAAAACGATTGGTTGTTCTCGTTTTGTATTCAATCACTTTCTATCTCTATGGGATAACGCATACAAAGAAACAGGAAAAGGTTTGACATATGGTACATGCTCTGCCAAACTTCCTGCCATGAAGAAAGAGTTTGTTTGGTTAAAAGAAGTGGATAGTATTGCGATTCAATCGGCTGTTCGCAACCTTGCGGATGCCTACACACGTTTTTTTCAAAAACAAAACAGTGCCCCGCGTTTCAAATCTAAGAAGAACAACCTACAATCTTACACCACAAAACAAACATATGAAAACATCGCCGTTATAGGAAACAAAATAAAATTGCCAAAACTAGGTCTTGTTCGATTTGCCAAAAGTCGTGAAGTAACGGGACGTATTGTAAATGCTACGGTTAGACGGAGCCCTTCTGGCAAATACTTTGTGTCATTGCTAGTTGAAATAGAAGTGCAAGAACTTCCGAAAACAGGTTCTTATATTGGAATGGATGTGGGACTAAAAGATTTCGCCATACTGTCAAATGGAAAAACCTATGAAAATCCGAAGTTTTTCCGATTATTAGAAGCTAAGTTGGCGAAAGCGCAGCATGTTCTTTCTAGAAGAATGAAAGGATCTTCTCGTTGGAATAAGCAACGAGTAAAGGTAGCTAGAATTCATGAATACATTTCAAATGCTAGAAAAGACTACTTAGAAAAAGTCTCAACTGAAATCATCAAAAACCACGATGTTATCGGTATTGAGGATTTACAAGTATCGAATATGTTAAAGAATCATAAGTTAGCAAAGGCGATTAGTGAAGTATCTTGGTCGCAATTTCGATTCATGTTAGAATACAAAGCAAAATGGTACGGCAAACAAGTCATTGTCGTATCGAAAACATTTGCTTCCAGCCAATTATGTTCTTGTTGTGGATATCAGAACAAAGACGTTAAAAATCTAAACCTACGGAAATGGGACTGCCCGTCTTGTCGTACACACCATGATAGGGATATTAACGCAAGTATCAATATAAAAAATGAAGCGATAAGGCTTCTAACCGCAAGGACTGCGGGGTTAGCCTAATAAATTAGAGTTCGATAGAACTCTTTACTTAGGAATCCTCCTCTTCTAAACGAAGTGAAGTAGGGGTAGTTCAAATAGCCAAATATCTACATCAAATTATATTAGTTTTTTGATTTTTGGAAATTTCATAGTAGGAGTTTGAGGTTTAATATTAACTAAATTAAGCATGAAGGACCTCCTTAATATAATTCTGATTCACCCAAATAATCTGGGTGAATCAGAAGCTTTATCCAAGTATTTAATCTTAAAATTTCATCAAAGTTAAATTAAAAAAGGATATTTTGGCTATTAATAAGTGAAAGCGAATTTTTCTTAAATACGAATAAAGTCATGGGTGCTAATATGAAAATCTTCCTGTTTTTGAAACACAATCACTTCAGAACAACCTTCACTCTTTTTTATTTTGTTTATAAAATTATTTAAATTTTTTTGATCATAATTTTCTATTTTCCAATATACTAACTCATTCTTTATCGACCAGCCTTTTAAATAATTTTCGCGGAGACCAACTACTAATAAGATGAAATTCTTATTCTTTTTACTATTCTTTTTATATACCTTTTCCAAATTTACATATCCAAGTAGTAATGCAAATAGCATTTCTATATCACCAGACATACTGGATATGAAATTTTCATGTTTGGCATATGCAAATAATCTTTGCTTAATAACGGTTAAATCATAATTACTAAACTCCAATACCATTGGGCCGCCCCAATCACCATCAGATATATAGCCAGCTTTTTTTCCATCTATATATACCACTGCTTGTTGAAGTGGTTCACCCTCATGTCCACGTTTAATTGTGTAAGTCTTGATTTCAATCCCATTAATACTTGCCATTGTTATTCTCCCTGGTCTGCATGATTTAATTCTTAAATATCCGTCATACAATCTGTGAATAAATAGATTCAAATTTTTTGCGATCATTTATCGTTCCAGATAACTCAAATTTCATTAATACGGGTACGTTGTATTTATCAGAGATAACATCTGCACTCTTTGCAAACATGTCTCCCCAATTGCGATTGCCGCTTGCTGCAACGCCTCGTAAGTGCTTATAATTCTTTGTTAAGAAGTCTTCTACAAGTTGTGGCACTTGACCAAAACCTGTTGTGTAAGTAACGAGTATAAAATCTTCTTCAAGGAGTGAATTGTCAGTAATTTTTACTGACTTTATATTTGGTAATGATTTTATAAACCGTTCAACATTACTTGTCTTAGATGCAAATGCCACTAACATAAAAGTACCCCCTTGACTATTTTTTAAAGCAGAAAAGGGGCATATTCCAATTGAATATAACCCCATTTTGAAACTATAAAATTTGGTTTTTACCAAGGTCTTAATTACTGATAGTTAGTTGTTCATTTAAGTCTTCTATTATGGAATCTTTAGTTGATTCCATCCCGACAGGAATAGCAACTCCATATATAACCCCCTGAATTAACCCATCTGGATAATTCGGAGTATCTTTAACCCGTTCTAATAAAAATCCAGCAAACTCTTCAATTGTTTCATCATCTTGAGCGTAAAATTGAATATTTCCAAGAAGGACTAGTTCCGGAGTCTCTGGACTTTGTTGCATTGGCACTAGTTCCTTCATTAACGGTTGACGTATTTCTGGTAAGCAATAATCTAAAAATATGCCTATTGTCGAAATAACCATAGTATCCATGAAAGAAGTAATAATCAGATCTCCTTTCATTCCATAAACCCGAATTGCTGCAGCTATTTGACGATAATCTTCGCTATTCAAATACCCTTGAAATTCACCATTTAAATATAAACTAAATAACTCATTATTATTTTCAAACATATTATAATTCCTCCTTATTATCTTTAATAATATTTCTATCATCTTCATAATGACTTGCTGCTGCATCTGAAAATTGGTCCAACAGAAAGTGAATTTGTCTGTCTAGCAGAATAATATCGTCAAATACATGACTTCCAAAGTACATGCTAATTGATGTAATACTTTCAAAGTTAATACTCAATTCATATTGCCCTATCTTACTGTTGAAATAGAAAGTTGACTTTTGCTGCGTATTTTGGAATTTATGACGTACTTCTGTTTTTTCGAGAAGATTTCTTTCTTCAAGTTTCGGAGCGATAAAACGATATATTGCTTTAATGAGACTTGAAGAGAGTATTTCCATCATAAAAGTAAAAACTTCTGGATTCTTCTTGTAGATACGATTATAGGAATCTAAAAAAAGCATCGTTTTTGTAAATTCAATTTTGTTATTAGAGAACTTTTGAATTTCAGCATTTTCGTGAAGTGAACAGCTGTCCCAGTAAGTTTCATTTAGCAGCTCAATAAAATTATTCATCTTAACTCCCTCCATAATAAAAACTCCTCAAAATTGAGAAGTCTGTTCATTACGCATATATGCGTTAAATATTTTCTTACTGTGTTTCTAATCGAAATTCTTCGTAGTCTTTTCTCAAAAGTAGGTATTGTTTTGAAATGATTTCTTGAATGTATTCATGTGTTAGATCCTGATTCTCAGTAAGAGTATCACTTTTTAATTCTGGCCATGTTTTACCGCATTGATCTAATACGAATTCATTAAAACTCATTTATTCTCTCCTTTCTAGACAATACAAAAAGCCCTTCAAGGATACTGGATAGTAAGAACCAATGCATTTAGCATTACATTCTTCTTTCAAGTAACCCGAAGGGCTTATGTGTATTGAGATTGATTTAAAAAATAAAAAAGGTGTATATAACAAATAATATCTCGAATTTTTGAAAATGTAAATTAATTATAAAGAATTCATTTTAGAGTTTGATAAATATAATTTATAAGAAGTAAATATGAAAAAGTTAGAGAATTATCTTAGTTATTAAATAGATTCTGCCTATACTTTAAGTAGAGCCCAATTTATTAAATTTAAATAGTTTATATGTTCATATATAGAATTTTGAAGGGGGTATATTGTAAATGATTCCAACGTCAACATACGTGGCTAAATGGGCATTAGATGACTTAACACTTGCATCAAGACCAAATCAGGGGATCAAACTAAGTACATTTAAAAAATTAGAGAAACTTTATGTAGAATACAGAGAAATGATTGAGGGAGATACTAGCTTTGAAATCACACATTATTTGCTAGAGTTTATCAATCCGCATAATCTCTTTGTAGTAAGAGAGGGTTACTATATATTTGATAATAAAACGATGAAATTTATTAAAGTATCGGATGACATCCATTTTTCAAATCAAAGCTTAGCGTACTGTAATAATGGAGTTGCAGTGGATTTAATAAACGGAAAAATGCATTTTTTAGAAGGTCATTATTATAAAGTTAAGACCTCATATGTTGATTTATTAAAAGGAGAAACTATACCTGTAATGGTACTAAGTCATTTAGATAATAATGTTGGAGTATCGGTTCCTTTGACAATGTTTAATGAGGAGAGAACTTTTAAAATTTCAGAGAGTTATATAGTGGATCTTACCTCGAAAAATTGTAACAATGAGAGTGAATTTAGTGAAAAGGGAAACGTAGTACGATTTCTAAAACCATCTATTGTGTAGTTAAGTATATAAGTTAATTAAATTCATAATGAATTTAAGAAGGTGATAAATTTGTCTTTTGAAATGTATACAGCCTTTCGAGGTAAAGTAATTATAAAGGATGAATATAAAGAATTGGTGGAATTAATAAATACAGGAAGCTGGGAAGAAGCAGCGTTAAAGTTTCCATTTGTTAAAGAATATATAAAAGTTAATCGAAGTAAAGACATTCCATTTACAAAGGAACAGATAGTTCAAGCATTAGCAGAAGATGATTTTCTATATATGAGGTGGCACGTAGGAAACTGGGAAGAAGAGAATGACTATTATACAAATTTAAAAGGTAATGAATGGTCATTTATAGCCAATTTAAAGAATTACAGAGATACAGAATATAATGTGACACCTATTTCATTATTTATGAATGTGATATTAAAAGAAGTAGCAGAACATATAATAAAGGTGGAAGCTTGGTATGGTGAAGCTGATGAACCAGAAGAATATGTTTTTATTAATAATGAATTTATAAAGAAGTTGTAGCAGTAATGGAATATTGCTGCTTTTTTATTTCTAGATACACTAAAATTATTGTTGTTGGGTTTATGCATATTTATTTATAATAGAATATGGAAAATATTACACTGCAATAATAAAGATTTTTAGTATACAAGAGCTGGGAGCAGCTCTTTTTATTTTGCTCAGGGGGAGTGTGAAAGAAAAAAGCTTATGTTAGTGGCGAAGTTAAATGATCTAATAGAGAATAAAAAATTAGAATTAGTAGAACTGGTAAATAAACATGGCTTTAGTCATACGAAAGTCCTCTATTTAAGTCAGGAAATTGATAAATTAATTAATAAATATATGATTATAAAAAAGGAACCCTGTAATAGTAGGGTTCAAAGGGAACAGATACATAAAATAAATAAAGAGAATAATTTAATTATATAGGAAATTTGATACTGTAATATTGAGAAAATGTAAAACCTTAATTAATTATTTTCGTTTGAAAAGTGATGTGATTACTATTTTAAAAGCTATTTAAAGTTAATTCAAAGATTGGATCAGCAAAGTGAATTTTTACAGGAAACTGATGCTCAACGAATAATAAGAGAAGAACAAAGGGATATTCAATTAATGGGTTCTGGTGCAAAGATTGTATTTATTTGAAAGAGGTATATAGATTCCTAATGGAATCTATTCTTATGCAGCCATTCCGAATAGTTGATGAATAAACTTCACTTCATTTTGGACAGACTTGTCCCGTAAAATAAGTTGGTCTTTTTTAATGATATGCATTGCTTCTATTCCTGAAAGAATAGATTTAGCTGTACGAAAAGATTTCAATCCTAGCATTGAATGAACTCTCTTTTTAATAAAACGATGATCTTGCTCTACAATGTTATTAAGGTATTTTACCTGCCTTATTTGGATGCCCACAGGCATCTTTTTCTCTGTCTTCAACTCTTCAATCGCTATAGGATAGGCCGGGTTGTTGTCCACTGTAATCACACGGGGCTTTGAAACATGAAAAGACTGCAAAGCTTTCTTGAAAAAACGCTTTGCAGCCCTATGATCTCTTGTTTTGCTTAAATGAAAATCAATTGTATATCCTTTTGAATCAACAGCACGATATAGGTACATCCATTGACCTTTGACTTTCACATACGTCTCATCGACTCGCCAAGAATCATTGGTTGACTTAAGATGACGTCGTACTCGCTTATCTAATTCGGGACCATATTGATGAACCCATCGCATGATAGTTGTATGAGCCAGGGATAGCCCGCGTTCTTCCATCATTTCGACTAAATCACGAAAACTGAGGTTGTACCGTAGGTACCATCTCACGGTTAATAAAATAACATCCGGTTGATAATGTTTCCACTTGAATAGATTTTGCTTTTCCATACCAATCACATCCTTTTTTAGAGTAATAGTATCAGTATGTCCAAGTCTGAAAGACTTTTTTTAGATATTTTGAAGTTTTTGCACCAGAACCGTTGGGAATTTGTTCAAGTCCTTACTCTAACAATGGCAGGATACACGAGTTCTTTGGAGATTATCTTCAAACGAACCAAATAACTCCTTTCAAAAACAAGAGAGGTTTGCTTTAAATAACATACAAAAAGAACTGAAATATTTGGGGATCTAATTGTTCTCAATTTAACTTATAAGACAAATAAGCTAATATTAATCAACTTCTAATAACAAAAATTATGTGAATACTAAAGTCCTCCAGTTAAACAATCTGGAGGACTTTTAATAGTCTTCTAAATACATTGAATCCCGATAATGATACGTTATGTCAACTTGACTTGTATACAATATACAACCCAAATCACAAAACATATTAGCTCTTCTAAATGGTACAATAAGGAAAAAGGGGGTTCTAAATAATGCCTTTAGGAACTACTATTTCTTACATCATTATTGCAATAATCATTGGTGCACTATTTGGAGGGATTATACGTATAATTCGGCGTAACAGTAATCACAAGAAACAAGATCCAGTTGAGCAAAAGTTAGATAGAGTTATTCAACTGTTAGAAAAACAAAACAAAGATTGACCTTACCTCCGAACAGGAGTGGTTTGCTTTAACATTAGGAGGCGAGAAAATATGATTAAACAGGCTAGTAAAAATGATCTTAATGAAATTCTAATAAGATCAAATAATGCTTTATACGAAGGAACGGCCAAGACCTTTAAACCTACACATGAACGAGTAAAAGAAATTGTACAAGCAACATTAGAGCAAGGGGCATACTACCTAGTATCCAAAGATGATGACGACTTAAAAGGATGGATTCTAATTGGCAGTGGTAAAGATTATTTTTCACAAGAAAGTGTAGGATTCATTTACGAATTATACATTTTACCAGAGTATCGTGGCCAAAAGTTTTCAAAGAAATTGATGAAGGCAGGTATAGACGAATTGTTTTTAAAAGGACATAAAGAAATACGATTAAATGTTCATGTAAAGAACTTTGCAAGAGAATTATATAAAGAATTCGGTTTTATAGATCGACAGATTTCAATGAGTTTAACCTGTAAATAATGAACTTCCGCTAACGATAATTATGTAAATACGAAAGTCCTCCAGTTAAACAATCTGGAGGGTTTTTAATAGTCTTCTAAATATATTGAATCCCGATAATAATGCGTTATGTTAACCGAGCATGAATATCCTATTCATCCAAATTTGCACAAGATGGTCCTTACTGGTGATACCCCTACTTAAAGAAGTGAAATAACTCAGTCCTTAATTTTCTGAAAATTCATGGTATAATTTTAAAAATAGATAAGGGGGAATAATATTGTTTTCATTTAGAATAGATGAAGAAATATCTATTGAATTATTACAGCAACACCATAAGGAAGAATTGTATGAACTAATTGATACAAATCGTGAACATCTTAGAAAATGGCTATTATGGGTCGATAAAAGAAAATCAGCGGAAGATTTTGAATCCATAATTCCTATCTGGATAAGAAATTACGCAGACAACAACGGTTTTGATGTGGGCATTAGGTATAATGGAAAATTAGTTGGTATGGTAGGGCTTCATTATATTGATTGGAAAAATAATTCAACGAGTATCGGTTATTTTCTATCTGAAGAAGCCCAAGGTCAAGGTATTATCACAAGGTCTGTGTCATCATTGTTAAACTATCTTTTTGGAACCATGAATATCAATAGAGTGGGGATTCAATGTGCCGTTAATAATCATAAGAGTATAGCTATTCCTGAAAGATTAGGTTTTGTTAAAGAAGGTATCAAAAGGGAAGGACAATGGCTGTATGACCATTATGAAGACTTGATTACTTATAGCTTATTATCAAAGGATTGGAAATCAACTTTCCCTTTATGAAGTAAATGACTTCCGCTAACGAAAATTATGTAAATACGAAAGTCCTTCAGTTAAACAATCTGGAGGGTTTTTAATAGTCTTCTAAATATATTGAATCCCGATAATAGGACGTTATGTTAACCGAATGTGTATAGAATATACAGAAAAACTTTTCTTATAAGTGGATTATCTAAATGATACAATTAAGAAAAGGGAGGTTTATGTATGAAAAAGGGTTTTATAAGAAAAACATTCCTGAAGGAATGGATGTTTACTCTAGTACTAATAGCAATTTTCCTTAATTTTTATATCCAAAAAACAGGTATAACACACATTCCCCTACTCAAATTACTGTTTATTCCCGTTATCTTTATCGTTGCTCATTTCATAGATAAGAAATTTGCAAAGTATGCAAGTTAGACATAGAAAGTATTCTGAGATTTAAAAAGCAATATAATGATTTCCACCTTTTTATTTCGGAAAAGGGTTGCTGTAATATTAAAAATTCGTTAGCGGAAGTCATTTTAAAATTCTATGTGTCGATTTTTTCTTTGCCCTTACGGATAACCACCATATCAAAGCCACAAATAGCACGAAAAGCGGTATTATTTGAATAAAGAAAAATCCTTTCCAAAAATAAAGTGGATTATTATATGTGAATTCTGTTGACGCCTCATTTGTATAAGAAACAAACGAACCTACCAAACAAGAAATTGGAATTGTGAGTAGATTTATCGCTAAACAGATTATTATCAATGATAGATTTTTAGCCTTAATTTTTGGTGAAACAGACATGAAAAATAAAAATATTGAAGTACCGGATATAAGAAAAAATGGTATTACATAAAAAATTAACATAATATCCCTCCATGATTTTGATTGTACCATCAGCAAAGACAATTTTGTGCAAATTTGCATGAATAGGGTATTCATGTGAGGTTAACATAACGTCTCATTATCGATAGCAAAAAAAAGGTGGATCCTTCTTCTAAAAAGGCATCCACCTATTCATTATGTACTTCTATACTTGTTTTGTTTTCTTTGTTAGT
>NZ_JBIYCZ010000032.1:0-14925 GCF_044908245.1 Bacillus sp. RC242 | reverse complement strand
CCATACCGAACACGGAAGTTAAGCTCTCTAGCGCCGATGGTAGTTGGGACCTTGTCCCTGTGAGAGTAGGACGTCGCCAAGCAAGATAAAAACACGAGTCATTTGACTCGTGTTTTTTTATTTCCCATGAAATAGGTTGGATTCCATTAGTAAAAATGCTGAAATATAGTAAGGGATTTTTTGAGCAGAAATATTGAGAAATTGATAAATAAACGGATAATCTTCAGATCCATAGCTTCCAAGTAAGTCATACCACCAATCTGTTTCATACCTAGAAATCATACTTAAATTATAGAGCAATAAATAATGAACAAGAAGCTCAGGCAACACTGGCTTAGAGTTTCTAGGGTCAGTCGTAAGTGGTAAATAATAAGTGTCAGTAAGATGCTCATAGTATAAAGGTGTGCTATACATAGGATTCCATGATTGAATAGGTGCTGAAAAAAACACATTTAATTCATTGTTTTTCTCAGTTACGTGTTGTATTGATAAATGCTTACAAGCTGTTTCGATGTAACGAGAAAATCTCTCTTTGGTCATATGTAGTCGATCTAGTATGTTGACTGAAAACGAGAGTTCATTTTTATTTGTTGAATCAATTTTATATAATGTTGTTCCTTTTTGACTATAGCGAAATAAATGTTGTAATTCAGGGATTTTTCCCATTAGCTCTAACATATTAAACTTTTCTGTTTCTAAGTGTTTCATGTGAAACAGTTGTTCTGCCGCGTGAGTAAATAGTCCATTTTTCTGTATTTTCACTTCATCTTCTAAAAATTGATATCCTTGTTTTTTTCGTTTACGGGTTGTCACTCCATGTGCTAAAACAGTTGTTGATTCTGGATAGTTTGGATCAATAGTTAATAAACAGGCTTTAAAAAGTTGCCCCATCCCATAAAATAACAGCATTGGCTGAATGGAAAATGGCGCTGTTTTATATAATTCATAATAATTTTTACCGTGTTCTAAGTAATAAATAAATGGATAACAATTTTCAAAACTTTTTTTTTCGGCATCCTGAATCGAGGATTTTTCATAACAACGGGCAAGATAATGTTGTACGTTTTGAGACGAAAAGAAGAAACTTAACTGCTGCCAAGCACAAGGTGTATGATGCATATATTACGCTCCTTTTATTATCTAAAAATTCTAACATATTTATACTTTCTTGACAGTATTTTAACCAATTGATAAGCTACTAATAATAATTTCTGGTATCATGGGGGGAACAATTATGTGGGAATCTAAATTTGTTAAAGAAGGTTTGACTTTTGATGATGTATTACTTGTACCAGCAAGATCAGATATATTACCAAGAGAAGTAAGTGTTAAAACAGTTTTATCTGAAAGCTTACAGTTAAACATCCCGTTAATTAGTGCAGGAATGGATACAGTAACAGAAGCCGATATGGCTATTGCAATGGCTCGTCAAGGCGGTTTAGGAATCATTCATAAGAATATGTCTATTGAGCACCAGGCAGAGCAAGTTGACAAAGTAAAACGCTCTGAAAGCGGCGTTATTTCAGATCCATTCTTTTTAACTCCAGAACATCAAGTATATGATGCGGAACATCTTATGGGAAAATACCGTATCTCAGGTGTACCAGTTGTAAATAATTTAGATGAGCGAAAATTAGTTGGTATTATTACAAACCGTGATATGCGTTTCATCCAAGACTACTCAATCAAAATTTCTGACGTAATGACAAAAGAACAGTTAATTACAGCCCCAGTTGGTACTACACTAGGAGAAGCTGAAAAGATCTTACAAAAGTATAAAATTGAAAAGCTCCCTCTTGTTGATAATAGCGGTGTATTACAAGGGCTTATTACAATAAAAGATATTGAAAAAGTAATTGAATTTCCAAACTCTGCAAAGGATAAGCAAGGACGCTTATTGGTTGGAGCAGCAGTTGGTGTAACGGCTGATGCAATGCTTCGTATCGATGCATTAGTAAAAGCGAGTGTAGATGCAATTGTACTTGATACAGCTCATGGACATTCTCAAGGTGTTATTGAAAAAGTAAAAGAAGTTCGCGCGAAATATCCAGCACTAAATATTATTGCTGGTAATGTTGCTACAGCTGAAGCAACAAAAGCATTAATTGAAGCTGGTGCAAATGTAGTTAAAGTTGGTATTGGACCAGGATCTATTTGTACAACGCGTGTTGTAGCTGGGGTTGGTGTACCACAATTAACAGCAGTTTATGATTGTGCAACTGAAGCCCGTAAATACGGCATTCCAGTTATTGCAGATGGCGGTGTTAAGTACTCTGGTGATATGGTTAAAGCTTTAGCAGCAGGAGCACACGTTGTTATGCTAGGTAGTATGTTCGCTGGTGTAGCTGAAAGCCCTGGAGAAACTGAAATTTACCAGGGTCGTCAATTTAAAGTATATCGTGGTATGGGTTCTGTTGGAGCAATGGAAAAAGGAAGTAAAGATCGCTACTTCCAAGAAGGAAACAAAAAACTTGTTCCAGAAGGTATTGAAGGACGGGTACCATATAAAGGACCTTTAGCAGATACAGTTCATCAATTAGTTGGTGGATTACGTGCAGGTATGGGATACTGCGGAGCACAGGATTTAGAATTCTTACGTGAGAATGCGCAGTTCATTCGTATGTCGGGTGCTGGTTTACGTGAAAGCCACCCTCATCACGTACAGATTACAAAAGAGGCTCCAAACTACTCATTATAATGTCTTATATGTAAATAGACGGAGATTTGATATCTCTGTCTATTTTTTTTTGATTATGTTAGAATAACGGTTATGTGAGTACATAGATATTGGGGGTAGCAAAAGTGAAAGGTATGTTTTGCAAAAGATTCATTGCGTTGGTAACAGTGCTTACACTAGCTTTTGGCGTGTTTGCACCATATAGCAATGCATCAGCAGAAACAGGAGCTGCTTTAAACATTGAAGCGGGTGCAGCGATTTTAGTTGAAGCGAATTCTGGGAAAATTGTATATCAAAAGAATGCAGATGAATTATTATCAATTGCTAGTATGACAAAGATGATGAGTGAATATTTAGTTCATGAAGCAGTGGATAAAGGAAAACTTAAGTGGGATCAAAAAATTAAGGTTTCTGAATATGCATATAAGATTTCACAAGATGCTTCATTATCAAATGTTGCATTAGAAAATGGTGGCCTGTATACAGTAAAAGAGTTATACGAGGCAATGGCAATCTTTTCTGCAAATGGTGCAACAATTGCATTAGCAGAAGCAATTGCAGGTAAAGAAGTAGATTTCGTAAAAATGATGAATGATAAAGCGAAAGAACTAGGATTGAAAAATTATAAATTTGTTAATTCTACGGGTTTAACGAACAAAGATTTAAAAGGGATGCATCCTGAAGGTACAACACCGGATGAAGAAAATAAAATGTCTGCGAAGGATGTTGCAACTTTAGCGCAACATTTAATTAAAGATTATCCAAAAGTGTTAGATACAGCAAAAATCCCGAAAAAAGTTTTCCGTCCCGAAAAAGAGAAATTTGGGATGTCGAACTGGAACTGGATGTTAAAGGGTTTAGTTAAAGAATATGACGGAGTAGATGGTCTAAAAACAGGATCAACTCCAGAAGCAGGGGACTGCTTCACTGGTACGGTTGAACGAAATGGTATGCGTTTTATTTCTGTAGTTATTAAAACAAGTTCTCATACAGCGCGTTTCGATGAGACGAAGAAATTATATGATTATGGCTTTGCTAACTTTGAAATGAAGAAAATGTATGAAAAAGGTTCTTCGGTCAAAGGAAAAGAAACAGTAAGAGTTGAAAATGCGAAAGATAAAGATGTAGCAGTTCAAACGAAGCAAGCTGTTTCACTTCCGGTGCCAAAGGGAAGTAAAGATGTTTATAAAACAGAATTTAAAGAAGGAAATAAGGGACAAGAAGCACCTCTGAAAAAGGGAGTTGCACTTGGACAAATGGTTGTAACGTCTAAAGATAGTAATGATCCTGGATTTTTATCAGGAAAATCATTACAAGTAGACCTTGTAACAAAATCTGAAGTAGAAGAGGCAGGCTGGTTTACACGTTCTATGCGCGGAATTGGTTCTTTCTTTAGTGGTATGTGGAATGGTGCTATTGATACAGTAAAAGGTTGGTTTTAAAAGCTCCTCATTGTAGGAGCTTTTTCTTATTCCTATTTTTCATACCGACTTTATGAAAAAGTAGTAGACAAGCATCAGATAGTTAGTGGTAGAATGTAAGAGTATTCTTAATTTTCTTCTTTAACGGGGAAAGCAATTCACCTAGGGGGGTTTTTGTACATGACAAATGTAACAGGGACAGAACGTGTAAAACGTGGAATGGCAGAAATGCAAAAAGGCGGCGTTATTATGGACGTAGTTAACGCTGAGCAAGCAAGGATTGCAGAAGAGGCAGGCGCAGTTGCTGTTATGGCATTAGAGCGTGTACCTGCAGATATTCGTGCAGCAGGTGGCGTTTCTCGTATGGCAGATCCAACAATTGTTGAAGAAGTTATGGGTGCTGTATCAATTCCGGTTATGGCAAAATGTCGTATCGGTCACCTTGTAGAAGCACGTGTATTAGAATCATTAGGGGTAGACTATATCGATGAGAGTGAAGTATTGACTCCTGCTGATGAAGTATACCATTTAAATAAACGTGATTACACAGTTCCGTTTGTATGTGGTTGCCGCGATATCGGAGAAGCTGCACGTCGTATTGCAGAAGGTGCAGCTATGCTTCGTACAAAAGGTGAACCCGGAACAGGAAACATTGTAGAGGCAGTGCGTCATATGCGCCAAGTCAATGCAGAAATCCGTCAAGTTGCAAGTCTACGTGAAGATGAGTTAATGACATATGCAAAAAATACTGGTGCTCCTTATGAAGTACTACTTGAAATTAAACGCCTTGGTCGCCTGCCAGTTGTAAACTTTGCAGCAGGTGGTGTAGCAACACCAGCAGATGCAGCGTTAATGATGCAACTTGGTGCTGATGGTGTATTTGTTGGATCTGGTATCTTCAAATCAGAGAACCCAGAGAAATTTGCACGTGCAATCGTTGAAGCAACGACTCATTATGAAGATTACGAACTAATTGCAAGCCTTTCTAAAGGATTAGGTAATGCAATGAAAGGTATCGAAATTTCAACGTTATTACCAGAACAACGCATGCAAGAGCGTGGATGGTAATTAAAGGAGATCTTTAAAATGGTGAAAATCGGTGTACTAGGTCTTCAAGGTGCAGTTCGTGAGCATGTAAAATCAGTTGAGGCAAGTGGTGCAGAAGCTGTTGTTGTAAAGCGTATAGAGCAACTTGAAGAGATTGATGGTCTTATTTTACCAGGCGGTGAAAGTACAACAATGCGCCGTCTTATTGATAAGTATGCTTTCATGGAGCCTCTTCGTACATTTGCGAAGTCTGGTAAACCAATGTTTGGTACATGTGCAGGAATGATTCTTCTTGCGAAAACACTTATTGGCTATGAAGAAGCACATATTGGTGCTATGGATATTACGGTTGAGCGCAATGCGTTCGGACGCCAAAAAGATAGTTTTGAAGCTGCACTTTCAATGAAAGGTGTGGGAGAAGACTTTGTTGGTGTATTTATCCGTGCTCCGTATGTTGTAAATGTAGCTGATGATGTTGAAGTACTTTCTATGCATGGCGAGCGAATAGTAGCGGTAAGGCAAGGGCCGTTTTTAGCTGCTTCTTTCCATCCGGAATTAACGGATGATCATCGTGTAACAGCATACTTTGTAGAAATGGTAAAAGAAGCGAAAATGAAAAAAGTTGTATAAGTAACTTGCAACTTGTATAAGATTATAGTAAATTGATGATAACAATTTTATAAAATAAGCGTGTTGATAGGAAGTAGTAACAAATGTTGTTTCTTATAGAGAGTCGATGGTTGGTGGAAATCGATAGAAACAGTTTGTGAATCCATCCTGGAATGGAATGTGGAATATCTTTTGATTAGTAAACATTCCCGGTGAAGAGCCGTTATTTCTACTTGAGAGGAAAGCGGTAATGCTTTCAACTAGGGTGGCAACGCGGGTTAACTCCCGTCCCTTTGTATAGGGACGGGAGTTTTTTGTGTTTTATAAAATAAAAGGAGGAGTATATAATGCTTGATATTAAATTTTTACGTACGAATTTTGAAGAAGTAAAAGCAAAATTACAGCATAGAGGCGAAGATTTAACGGATTTTGGTCGCTTTGAAGAACTTGATACGAGAAGAAGAGAGCTACTTGTTCAAACAGAAGAACTAAAAAGTAAACGTAACGAAGTATCTCAACAAATTTCAGTATTAAAGCGTGAAAAGAAAGATGCGGAAGCTCTAATTCTAGAAATGCGTGAAGTTGGGGAAAAAGTAAAAGATCTTGATAATGAGCTTCGTACAGTTGAAGAAGATTTAGAAAGATTAATGCTATCTATCCCAAATATCCCTCATGAATCTGCTCCAATAGGTGAAACAGAGGATGATAACGTAGTAGCACGTACTTGGGGAGAAGTGAAAGAATTTACTTATGAGCCAAAACCACATTGGGATCTTGCTACTGATTTAGGGATTTTAGATTTTGAACGTGCTGGGAAAGTAACAGGAAGCCGATTTGTATTTTACAAAGGTGCTGGTGCAAGATTAGAACGTGCTTTGATTAGCTTTATGCTTGACCTTCATACTGATGAGCATGGATATGAGGAAGTATTGCCTCCTTATATGGTAAACCGTGCAAGTATGACAGGAACAGGACAACTTCCGAAGTTTGAAGAAGATGCATTCCGTATTGAAAGTGAAGATTATTTCCTAATCCCAACAGCTGAAGTACCTGTAACGAATATGCATCGTGATGAGATTGTGAGTAAAGAGCAATTGCCGATACGATATGCTGCGTTTAGCTCATGCTTCCGTTCTGAAGCAGGTTCAGCTGGTCGTGATACACGTGGTTTAATTCGCCAACACCAATTTAATAAAGTTGAACTTGTTAAGTTCGTGAAACCAGAAGATTCTTACGAAGAGTTAGAAAAATTAACAAATGATGCAGAGCGCGTGTTACAATTATTAGAGTTGCCATATCGCGTTATGAGCATGTGTACAGGAGATTTAGGATTTACAGCAGCGAAGAAATACGATATTGAAGTATGGATTCCAAGCTATGGTACATATCGTGAAATTTCTTCTTGTAGTAATTTTGAGGCATTCCAAGCGAGACGCGCGAATATCCGTTTCCGTCGTGAGCCAAATGGCAAACCGGAACATGTTCATACACTAAATGGATCTGGTCTTGCAATTGGACGTACAGTGGCAGCTATTTTAGAGAACTACCAACAAGAAGATGGTACAATTATAATTCCAGAAGTTCTTCGCCCTTATATGGGAGGAAAAACAGTTATTAAATAAGTTAAAACATTCATCGGTATGAGTGATTGGTAATTATGGACGTTGTCAGCAGTGTCATAAAGGAGAGGGGAAGTAAAATTTTCCTTTCCTCATAATTTATTATAGTAGGGTTGACTAACTGTTTTTCTTTTGATATTATATTTGATGTCAATATGGAGGTATACCCAAGTCTGGCTGAAGGGATCGGTCTTGAAAACCGACAGGCGGCGAGAGTCGCGCGGGGGTTCGAATCCCTCTACCTCCTCCAGATATAATTGACAACAGCGCATATAAGTGGAGATTGGAGAACTCGTTACCAACACGTAACGAGTTTTTATTTTAAAACCAATCATAAAGTATGATGTAAGGATATAGTGTCCTTATTACACACTCATATTCCGATGATTATCTTCATAGATATGAAAGGAGTTAACATGGATCTTATTATACAAACGTTTCCTTTAGATGGAAAAACTTTATATTATGTACAATGTCCTGTCTGTAAGAACAATAGAATTTTAAACAGTGGTGCAAATGTGTCGCGCATTATAAGTGATGATACATTCCGTAAACTTTGTGGTTGCACTTGTGATGTAAAACAGGTTGCAAAAAAAGTAGAGGTACCAAAAGAAGCTGAAAAACCAGCTGTGCAAAAAGAAGTAACTCCAAAACGTACAGGGAAATTACTAACAGCAGTAATTAATGGGAAAGAATTGACTGTTAAAGAGATTGCTGAAACATATGATATTAGTACGAGTACTGTTCGTCAGCGTATTAATGCAGGAAAGCCAGAGAGTGAAATTATTGCTCCGACAAAAAAGAAAAAGTAATTTCATAGGAAAACCCGTGCATATGCACGGGTTTTTTATTTTACAAGTTTACGTGTTTGTTTTAAAAAATGTCCAATTTTTTTAATGATTGGTTCGATTGAATCGCCATCTTTTAAAATATCGTATTCATTAATGTTTAATCGTAAAACAGGGCATGAATTAAAGTTATTAATCCAGTTATCGTAACGTCCATGCATCTCTTTCCAATATTCAATTGGTGTTTGCTGCTCCATGGGACGTCCTCGTTCTTGAATACGATCGACAATATCATCAAAAGAACCTTCTAGGTAAATTAATAAGTCTGGATGAGGGAAGTAAGGAGTCATGACCATAGCATCAAATAAACCTTTGTATGTTTCATAATCAGTTTCAGTCATTGTACCCTTTTCGTAATGCATTTTTGCGAAAATACCAGTGTCCTCATAGATAGAACGGTCTTGAACAAAACCGCCGCCATATTCGAAAATTCTTTTTTGTTCTTTAAATCGTTCTGCTAAAAAGTAAACTTGTAAGTGAAAGCTCCAGCGTGTGAAATCAGCATAGAACTTGTCCAAATATGGGTTGGAATCTACTTTTTCAAAAGATGTACGATAACCTAAAGCGTTAGCCAATGCAGTTGTCATAGTTGATTTACCGACACCTACTGTTCCAGCAATAGTGATAACTGCATCATTTGGTATATCATATTTTTGCCTTAAATTCATTGTTATTTCGACTCCTTCAAGAGAGTATTTTGAAGAGCTGATAAGATGACATTTAAATCATCAGGATTTCTTACAAAATCCATATCGTCTCCATTAAATTTTAATACCGGAATATCCGGATGGTCCTTTTTGAAAGCATCCATTGCTGTTTCGTAATCTTTTGTAAGCTGTAGCAAGTAATTTGGATCCATATTTTTTTCGAATTCTCTTCCGCGCATGGCAATTCGTTTTTGTAATGTTTCTAGGCTTGCTGTTAAATAAACGATGACATTTGGTACAGGCATATCTTGCGTAAGAATGCGATAAATTTGCATGTATTTATCATATTGAGAATCTTTTAATGTACGGGATGCAAAAATTAAATTTTTAAATATATGATAATCTGCTACTACAGGCTTTCTTTGATTCAAATACTTTATGTTAATATCCTCTAGTTGTTTGTATCTATTACAAAGAAAGAACATCTCTGTTTGAAAACTCCATTCGTCGATGTCTTCGTAGAATTTTCCTAAAAAAGGATTTTCATCAACAATCTCTTTTAGTAAGTGGAGTTGCATGTGAGTTGAAAGTTCCTTCGCAAGTGAAGTTTTTCCAACACCAATTGGTCCTTCAACCGTGATAAATGGTACTCCGGTCACGCTGTTTCCTCCTTTCAATCAGTGATTTACCGTGACTACTAAAAACACAAAACAGAATTATTGTAGCACAAGAGGAGAGCGAGCGGACTAATTTGATATAAAAAGTTAGAAAATAGATATGTATTAATTAAATTTTATTTGGGATGACGGTACAATATTTGCCTTTAATGTGGCTTCCATTATTTTTAAAGCATGTTCATTATCTTGCTCGTTATTAGAAGCGATGCAATCCCGTGGTACATAAAGTGTATAATTTCTCATATGGGCATCATTAGCTGTAAAAAGGATGCATATGTTCCCGGCAATTCCTGTTAAAATGAGATTTTCGATTTTTAAATAACCTAATAAAGAATTCAAAGGTGTTTCATAAAAAGCAGAGTAATGTGGTTTAATAAAAATATAATCGTCAGTATGCGGAGCAATGGCCTCGATAATATTTTTACTATACTCATTTGTACAATGAGTGATAAGTTGATCAATATCAGATCTCCAAAGTTGATAGTGATCATTGACATAAATTATTGGATAGCCCAATGATTTCATGGTGTCCTTTAATTGTAAAATGGGGTTCTTTATAATTTCACATTTCTGTGCCAGGATGGGTCCGTGGGAGAATTGAAAATCATTAATCATATCGATAATGAGTAAGGCAGTATTTTTCATATGTAATTCCCTCTCTTTCTTCTTTAGGTTGGATTGAATTTGTAAAAGTTATCCCACCTGCAAGAAATGAAAAAGTGTATTTTATTTTTGGTGAAAGGACTATATTATGGAGCGAGATATATATTTTATGCAGTTAGCAATAGAGGAAGCGAAGAAGGCGGAGGCGATACAAGAGGTACCAATTGGTGCTGTAATTGTGCTAGATGGTGAAGTGATTAGTGTCGCACATAACTTAAGAGAAACTGAACAGAGATCAATAGCTCACGCCGAGCTCTTAGCTATTGATGAAGCTTGCAAAAAATTAGGGACATGGCGTTTAGAAGATGCAACGTTATATGTAACATTAGAACCTTGCCCAATGTGTGCAGGGGGAATTGTTTTATCGCGTATAAAACGGGTTGTATATGGTGCGAGCGATCCGAAAGGTGGATGTGCAGGTACGTTGATGAATCTTTTAACTGATGAGCGTTTTAATCATCAGTGTGAAGTAGTGGCTGGTGTACTTGAAGAGGAATGTGGCACGTTGTTAACGATTTTTTTTAGGGAGCTTCGTAAGAAAAGAAAAGAAGTGAAAAAACTAGAGAAAAGTAATGGTAACTAACGTATTTGCATTTTGTAAAAAAACAAGTTATACTGATAATGCCTTATCCAAGGCAACCGAATATTGGTTTTAACTTTGCCGTGCTAAGCGGGGAGGTAGCGGTGCCCTATACTCGCAATCCGCTCTAGCGAGGCTGAATCCCTTCTCGAGGTTATGCTGCTGTAAGGTCTGCCTTAAGTAAGTGGTGTTGACGTTTGGGTCCTGCGCAACGGGACCCCGTGAACCTTGTCAGGTCCGGAAGGAAGCAGCAATAAGCGGGTTTTCTCGTGTGCCGCAGGAGTGCCTGAACCGAGCTAACTGCTTGAGTAACGCTTATGGTACGTAATCGACAGAAGGTGCACGGCAGTTATATATGTATACAAAACTCACCTTTATATAAAGGTGAGTTTTTTGTATGGAAAATAACTTTTGGAATCTATAAACAGAATAGGTTATAATAAATAAGATAATAACCTTTGAGGGAGGCCGTATTTTCGTGTCATACCAAGCGTTATACCGAACATGGAGACCGCAAAAATTCGAAGATGTAGTCGGTCAAAAGCACGTGACAAAAACGTTGCAAAATGCCCTTCTTCAAGAGAAAGCTTCACATGCTTATTTGTTTTCGGGTCCGAGGGGAACAGGGAAAACGACAATTGCAAAAGTATTTGCAAAGGCAATTAACTGTGAACACGCCCCGGTAGCTGAACCTTGTAATGAATGTCCTTCTTGTTTAGGAATTACACAAGGGTCTATTTCAGATGTATTAGAAATTGATGCGGCTTCAAATAACGGTGTAGATGAAATTCGAGATATAAGAGATAAAGTAAAATATGCTCCAAGTGCTGTAGGATATAAAGTATACATTATTGATGAAGTTCACATGCTTTCTATGGGTGCCTTTAATGCGCTTTTGAAAACTTTAGAAGAGCCACCAGGACATGTTATTTTTATTCTGGCGACAACAGAACCGCATAAAATTCCAGCTACAATTATTTCGCGTTGTCAGCGTTTTGAGTTTCGAAAGATATCAGTAAATGATATCGTTGAGAGATTATCGACGGTCGTGACAAATGAAGGTACGCAAGTAGAAGATGAAGCGTTACAAATCGTAGCGCGTGCCGCCGAAGGTGGTATGCGTGATGCGCTCAGTCTTATTGATCAAGCTATTTCTTATAGTGATGAGACGGTGACGAGTGAAGATGTTTTAGCTGTAACAGGATCTGTATCTCAGCGATATTTGGGTGACCTGGTAGAATGTATACGTGAAAATGATGTATCAAGAGCGTTACGTATTATAGATGAGATGATGAGTAAAGGGAAAGATCCAGTTCGCTTTATGGAGGATTTCATTTACTACTATCGTGATATGCTTTTATATCAAACTTCACCACAATTAGAACATATGTTGGAACGGGTAATTGTAGATGATCAATTCCGTACGTTAAGTGAAGAAATGCAACCGGAAGTAATCTATGAAATTATTCATACCCTTAGTAAGGGACAACAGGAGATGAAGTGGACAAACCATCCAAGAATATTCTTGGAAGTTGTTATGGTGCAACTGTGTCAGCAGTTTATGATGCAAGCAAACGGCGCAGATCGTTTGCAAGCAATTATGAACAGGATGCAGCAGCTGGAGAAAGAGTTAGAGCAAGTTAAAAAGAATGGCGTGCCAGCTGGTGTGCAGCAGGAAGTAAGAGAGACGCGGGCAACACCAAAACCGGTACGAACAGGAAGTATGAAAATTCCTGTTGGACGTGTGAATGAAGTGTTAAAGCAAGCGAAGCGTCAAGATTTAGAACAGTTAAAAGCTGTATGGGGCGAATTATTAGGAAGGCTCAAGTCACATAACAAAGTAGCATTTGCTGTTTTATTAGAAAATAGTGAACCAGTTGCGGCTTCGGATGATACCTATGTGTTAGCATTTCAATATGAGATTCATTGCAAAATGGCTAGTGAAAATCGAGAAGCGATGGATACATTGGAACAAACTCTTTTTGAATTGTTAAGTAAAAGGTTAAATATGATTGCTATCCCAAAAAGTGAATGGGGTAAAATTCGTGAAGACTTTTTACAACGCGAAGGCGGGGATTCTGAAGAAAGCCCAGAACAAAAAGAAGATCCGCTTATAGAAGAGGCTGTAAAATTAGTAGGGCAAGAACTTATTGAAATAAAAGAGTAATAATAATGAGGAGGAATTAATTATGATGCGTGGCGGAATGGGAAATATGAATAACATGATGAAACAAATGCAAAAGATGCAAAAAGACATGGCGAAGGCGCAAGAAGAGCTTGGCGAAAAAACAGTTGAAGGTACAGCTGGCGGCGGAATGGTTACTGTTATTGCAAATGGTCATAAGCAAGTTCTTGAAGTGAAAATTAAAGAAGAAGTTGTAGATCCAGAAGATATCGAAATGTTACAAGACTTAGTATTAGCTGCAACGAATGATGCACTTAAAAAGGTTGATGAACTTTCAAACTCTACAATGGGCAAATTTACAAAAGGCATGAACTTACCAGGTGGAATGTTCTAGGAGGATATTGATATATGCATTATCCAGAACCGATATCAAAATTAATCGATAGTTTTATGAAGTTGCCAGGAATCGGACCGAAAACAGCGGTTCGATTGGCATTCTTCGTGTTAGATATGAAAGAGGATGATGTACTAGGTTTTGCGAAAGCACTTGTGAATGCAAAGCGAGATTTAGCGTATTGTTCTGTGTGCGGACATATCACTGACCGCGATCCTTGTTATATTTGTGACGATTCGCATAGGGATCAATCGGTTGTTTGTGTAGTACAAGAGCCGAAAGATGTAATTGCGATGGAAAAAATGAAAGAATACCAAGGTGTATATCATGTTTTGCGTGGTGCCATTTCTCCAATGGAGGGAATTGGACCAGAGGATATTAATATCCCGCAGTTATTAAAGAGACTGCAAGATGAAACAGTACAAGAAGTGATATTAGCAACAAACCCTAATATTGAAGGGGAAGCCACAGCGATGTACATATCCCGCCTCTTAAAGCCAACAGGAATTAAAGTAACTCGTATTGCACATGGTCTGCCAGTTGGTGGAGATTTAGAATATGCAGATGAAGTAACACTATCGAAAGCTTTAGAAGGCCGTAGAGAGATATAAGAGGAGAAGGGAAAATGTTCTTTCAAAAAAAGGGTAAGTTGCGTAAAGAGTATGACGATAAGTTAATTGTATTATTAGAAAAGGTAAAGAATGAATGGCTACGTCAGAAGAGACTGGTTGAACAAAGTGTTGAGCCGTCTCAAGATGTACTTTGTTCTTTAAAAATAGCAGAGGCGAAATATTTTTTCTTGTTAAAAGAAGCAAAACGTCGTCCTGTGAAAATGGAACAATGGTAAAAGGTCCTGCTTTTTAAAGCGGGACCTTTTGCTTTTTATCGATTTATTTGTGAGTAACAGGGCTACTTTATTTTTGGGATATAAAAATGAGAAAGAAAAAGTGGGAATGGAATTAGTTGTATCTAATTGTTAGCACTTAGAAGAAATATTACTGATTAAAGGTTATAAATACGAAGTGGTAGGAGTTATGTTATAGATGTTCTTTTTTCTTGTCTTGTCCCATACAAATGGATATGTATAGGTCATTCATAAGGAGGAAAAAATGAATTCTACAATTATTATTGTTGGCATTCTTGCTTTGGTTTTTATTTTTCTTGTTTTTGGTGTTTCTGCTAAACCAATACGTTTTATAGGGAAAGCACTCTTTCATGTCACTTTAGGTATAGCGTTACTATTTATTGTGAATGTTGCAGGGACATATTTCGATTTTCATATTCCAATTAACATGGGCACAGCTACAGTATCAAGTTTATTAGGGGTGCCAGGTGTTGCTGCATTAGTGATTATTAAGCTGTATATAATGCCAAGATAAATTTATTTTGGCATTTTTTAAAAAAGCGTTGACTTATCGATTAGTAATATGATAAATTAATAAGCGTCGTCAGGAACGAAAGAAAAAAGTTGTTGACAGATTCAAGTCAAAATGTTAAATTATAAAAGTCGCTGAAACGCGGCATTGAACTTTGAAAACTAAACGAAACAAACAACGTGAAACGTCAATTTTTATTTTTAGATGCTAGACAAACTAACTTTATTGGAGAGTTTGATCCT
>NZ_JBIYCZ010000031.1:0-15666 GCF_044908245.1 Bacillus sp. RC242 | reverse complement strand
CCCCGCAACCAAATGGTCCCGTGGTGTAGTGGTTAACATGCCTGCCTGTCACGCAGGAGATCGCCGGTTCGACCCCGGTCGGGACCGCCATTTTATATAAAGAAAAGAACGAAACAAGTTGTTTCGTATTTTTTTATTTGTTTTAACAAAAAACTAATAAAGACAGTCAAACTATCCTTAGGAAAACTCCTAAGGACTTTTTTATATATTTAAAACCTGTATAATAAAGAGCAGAGAACATTGTGAGTAAAGTAGGTGAAGTCTGTGAGTAAATATGAAATAACAACAAAATCTTCCGAAGAAACCCAGCGATTATCAGAAAAATTAGGGAGACTTGTAAAGGAAAAAGATGTAATTATTTTAGAAGGTGATCTTGGAGCTGGCAAGACGACTTTTACAAAAGGACTAGCAAAAGGTCTTGGAGTGAAAAGAGTCGTAAATAGTCCTACCTTCAATATTATTAAAGAATATAAAGGAAGATTACCGCTATATCATATGGATGTGTATCGTTTAGCGGAAAGTGAAGAAGATTTAGGATTTGATGAGTATTTCTATGGTGAAGGGATTACAGTAGTAGAATGGGCTCATTTAATAGAAGTATATTTACCGAATGAGAAGTTGCAAATTAGTTTATTCCATGCTGGAGATGATACAAGAAAAATTGTACTCGAGCCAATTGGAGATCGCTATATTAGATTATGTGAGGAGCTATTACAAGATGAAAGTACTAGCAATTGATACTTCAAATTACGTAATGGGTGTATCCCTTATTGAGGAAGGGAACGTGATTGGGGAAATCATTACAAATTTAACAAAAAACCATTCTGTACGTCTTATGCCAGCTGTAGAGAAACTGTTAAAAGAATGCGGTGTAAAACCGAAAGAATTGACTAAAATTGTTGTAGCAGCTGGACCGGGATCATATACAGGTGTTCGTATAGGTGTGACAGCGGCAAAAACATTAGCTTGGTCACTTCAAATACCAATTGTAGGTGTATCAAGTTTGGAAGTGGTGGCTGCAAATGGTACTAATTTTAATGGACTAATTTGTCCTTTATTTGATGGCCGACGTGGTCAAATTTACACGGGGTTATATACATATGAAGGAGAGCGTATAACTTCAATAGAAGAAGACCGAATTATTCTTATTGTTGACTGGTTGCAAATGTTAAAAGATAAAGAACAGCCTGTTTTATTTATTGGTAACGATGTTAAATTGCATAAAGAAACAATTGTAGAATATTTAGGTGATCAAGCTGTATTTGCTCCGTTCACTAAGAATAACCCAAGACCAAGTGAATTAGCATTTTTAGGATTACAAAAAGAAGAACAAGACGTGCATACGTTTGTTCCTAGCTATCTTCGTTTAGCTGAAGCTGAAACAAAATGGTTAGAAAGTCAAAAACAATAGGGGCCTACAGAAGATGGATATGATATTTAGAAAGATGGCACTCGATGATATTGCTCAAATTGTAGCTATTGAAGAAGCATCTTTTTCAACCCCTTGGACTGCAGATGCCTTTCACCGTGAATTAGAGGTGAATGAACATGCACATTATGTCGTGCTAGAAAAAGATGGTCTCGTAATTGGATATTGTGGATTGTGGATAATTATTGATGAATCACATGTAACAAATATAGCTATCCTGCCGGAATACAGAGGTCAAAAGCTAGGGGATGCCTTATTAAAAGAAGTCATTTCCGAAGCGAAAGGTTTAGGAGTAAAAACAATGACACTTGAAGTACGCATGTCAAATGAAGTAGCAAAGCAGTTATACAGAAAATACGGATTTCAAAATGGTGGGATTCGTAAACGATACTATGCAGACAATCAGGAAGATGGTCTTGTAATGTGGGTGAATATATAATGGAAAAAAATACGATTATACTTGGTATTGAAACAAGCTGTGATGAAACAGCTGTAGCAGTTGTTAAAAATGGAACGGAAATCATTGCGAATGTCGTTGCATCGCAAATTGAAAGTCATAAGCGTTTTGGCGGAGTTGTACCAGAGATTGCATCCCGTCATCATGTAGAAGAAATCACAGTTGTGTTAGAAGAAGCTTTAAAAGAAGCGAATATCACTTTTGAGGATATTGATGCAATTGCTGTAACAGAAGGCCCAGGTTTAGTCGGAGCACTTTTAATAGGTGTAAATGCAGCGAAAGCTGTGGCTTTTGCTCATGATATCCCTCTAGTTGGTGTTCATCATATTGCTGGTCATATTTATGCGAATCGTTTAGTAAAAGAAGTACAATTCCCGTTACTATCGCTTGTTGTATCCGGTGGACATACGGAGCTTGTTTATATGAAAGAACATGGTTCATTTGAAGTGATTGGTGAAACGCGAGATGATGCGGCAGGAGAAGCTTACGATAAAGTAGCTCGTACATTATCAATGCCTTATCCAGGTGGTCCTCATATTGATCGCCTTGCGCATGAAGGAAAACCAACAATTGATTTGCCTCGTGCGTGGCTAGAACCTGAATCGTATGATTTCAGCTTTAGTGGATTGAAATCAGCAGTTATCAACACTGTGCATAACGCAAAACAGCGCGGTATAGAAATTGCACCAGAAGATTTAGCAGCAAGTTTCCAAGAAAGTGTAATAGATGTACTTGTAACGAAAGCGTCTCGTGCAGCAGATGCTTATAATGTAAAACAAGTGCTTCTTGCTGGTGGAGTAGCTGCTAATAAAGGGCTTCGTGCACGTTTAGCAGCAGAATTTGCACAAAAAGAAAATATAGAGCTAATTATTCCTCCTCTATCTTTATGCACAGATAATGCAGCGATGATTGCGGCTGCAGGTACAATTGCATACGAACAAGGAAAACGCGCTACATTAGCTTTAAATGCAAATCCAGGATTAGATATTGAAGCATAGTTATACACAAAATTAACCACAGCTTGTGGATAAAACCCAAATTATCTGTTGATAATTTGGGTTTTTTTGTGTACATAAAATGTGTATAACTTTTTATCTAGTTGTGGATAATGTGGAAAAGTTATTTGAAAGTTTATATTATAAAGGTGGATATGTGTATAACCTTGTGGATAACATAGAGGAAGTCTGACCTTTAAAGAAATTCTTTTTTGGGAAATAAAAAACAAAGAGATGTCCAAAAAAAATTTGAAACATCCTCCTCTTATTATATAAGGTGCTACTATTGTCAATCCTTTTCGAATGGTTTGTATAATTTCATTTACTATGGTATTGATTCCAAAACAGAAAATAAAAAGGAGGTCATCTCGTCAAAAAGCCCGACTTATGAGACATCCTCCTCTTTTAAATTCTCTTATATATGCAGTTCTTCCCATTCTGCCATACAAGCTTCAAGCTGTTCTTGCAGTGTTTGTTTTTTAGTTGTAATTTCACTAGCCTTTTCATAATCTGCATATATTTCTGGTAAGCAAAGCTGATCTTCTAACGTAGCAATTTCTTCTTCTAAGCCTACGATATTTTGTTCCAGTTCTTCAATCTTTCGAGTACGTTGACGCTCTAGCTGTTTACGTTCTTTTTCTTCGAGATAATTTAATTTTTCTTGTGCCACCACTTTTTGAACAGGTACTTCATCTTCTTGCTCTAGTTCCGCACGTTCAATCATTTCATTTTTCTTTTCAACGTAATAATCGTAATCACCTAAATATTCTTGTGCACCTTCTGTTGATAACTCAACAACGGTTGTCGTTACGCGATTAATAAAATAGCGGTCATGAGAGACGAATAGAAGAGTACCTGGGTAATCAATTAAAGCATTCTCCAAAATCTCTTTACTATTTAAATCAAGATGGTTTGTTGGCTCATCGAGAATTAATAAATTGGATTTTTGCATCATAAGTTTTGCAAGAGCTAGTCGAGCCTTTTGTCCACCACTAAGAGAAGATACTGGTTTGAGTACATCATCCCCTGTGAATAAAAAGTTGCCTAGTATAGTGCGAATTTCTTTTTCAGGTTGCAGGGGATATTCATCCCATAATTCATTTAAAACTCGCTTCGAAGATGTTAAGTTGGCTTGTTCTTGATCATAATAACCAACAGATACATTTGAGCCGAAAGCAACGTTTCCATGTAATAGCTGTAACTTATTCACAATGGATTTTAATAATGTAGATTTTCCAATTCCGTTTGGCCCAACTAAGGCAACACTGTCACCGCGAGTTAAGCGCATATTTACATGTTCAATAATCGGTTCCTGATAATAGCCAATAGTTGCATCTTTCACTTGTAAAACATCATTTCCACTTTGTTTTTCAATATCGAAGTGGAAGGAAGCTGATTTAGAATCGCCTAATGGTCTGGTTAATACTTCCATTCTGTCTAATTGTTTACGGCGACTTTGAGCGCGTTTTGTCGTAGATGCACGAGCTATATTTTTTTGTACAAAGTCTTCCAGTTTAGAAATTTCATCTTGTTGTTTTTCATAACGCTTCATTTCTTGCTCGTATAGAGCTGATTTTGAGTCTAAATATTTACTGTAGTTACCAACAAATCGTCGGCTTTCCTTATTAGAAATTTCGTATACTTGTGTAACGAGTTTATCTAAGAAATAACGGTCATGGGAAACGATTAAAATCGCGCCAGGATAGCCTTGTAAATATTGTTCAAGCCATGTTAGTGTCTCAATATCCAAATGGTTTGTAGGTTCGTCTAAAATAAGTAAGTCTGGTCTAGTTAATAATAATTTCCCGAGAGCTAATCGAGTCTTTTGTCCACCACTTAATGTGGAAATTTTCGTCTGATGCGTTTCAACTGGGAAGCCAAGACCGCTTAAAATTGAGCGTATATCCGCTTCGTACTGATAGCCGCCTTGATCTTTATAATCTAATTGTAATTGGTCATAATCAGCTAATAATTTCTCATATATAGCCGCATTTGAAAAGTTTTCTTCTTTTCCCATCTCTTGCTCTAGCCTTCGAAGTTTTGTCTCCATCTGCTGCAAGTGTGTAAAGACGGTTAACATTTCATCCCAAATTGTTAAAGACGTTTCTAATCCGGTATTTTGAGCTAAATACCCCATTGAGACATCTTTCGGTTTTATAATTTCACCACCATCATGAGATAACTCGCCAGCTATTATTTTTAATAATGTAGATTTTCCAGCTCCATTTCGTCCGACTAATGCGATACGATCTTTTGTTTGTACTTCCAATTTTATGTTTGCAAGAATCGTTTCTGCACCGTATAATTTCGAAAGCCCATTCACTTGTAATAATATCAATGTTTTCACCTCAAATAATTTCTTAACTTTGCCATGTTTATATTTCTCAATCATACTAAAAATAGTGTATAGTTTAAAATAAAGAGAGAATACTTCTTCTCTTTATTATACAAGGAAATTCAGGAGTACTAAACTTCTGTATTTGATTCAAGTATAAGAATAAAGATAGGAAGAGAGGAGAGGTTATATGGATCAGCAAAAAATTCCACAGGCCACTGCCAAACGATTGCCTCTATACTATCGATTTATCCAAAACTTATCTCTTTCTGGTAAGCAACGTGTTTCATCAGCCGAATTGAGTGAAGCGGTAAAGGTTGATTCCGCAACTATTCGAAGAGATTTTTCATATTTTGGAGCGTTAGGGAAAAAAGGATATGGATATAACGTAAATTATTTATTATCATTTTTCCGTGAAACACTCGACCAAGATGATATAACACGCGTGGCACTTATTGGAGTAGGTAATTTAGGGACCGCTTTCTTACATTATAATTTCACGAAAAACAATAATACAAAAATTGAAATGGCGTTTGATGTTAGTGAAGAGAAAGTTGGAACAGAAATCGGAGGCATTCCTGTATATCATTTGGATGAACTAGAAGAACGTTTATCAACTGATATACAAGTGGCAATATTAACAGTACCCGCTACAGTAGCGCAATCTGTGGCAGATAGATTGGCAGAAACGAACGTGCATGGTATTTTAAATTTCACACCAGCACGCTTAAATGTGTCAGAGAATATAAGAATTCATCACATTGATTTAGCTGTAGAGTTACAAACGCTTGTTTACTTTTTGAAGAATTATCCACAATAAAACGCAGAGGAGATGACCTCTGCGTTTTATTATTGTTTTTTCTTTGTGAATTTAACTAAGATAAGGCGAAGTGCCAAATTAAAATCAATTGTTGCCATAACTGCAAATAGTATTGTCCACATATTCCAGATTGTATCTGTTACGTTCGTAATGGCGAAGCGTGTAAAGATACATCCAAGAAGAAAGTACAATGCAGCCATGAACAATGGTGAGTTTCTCATACTAAAAATCCTCCGATAAAGCCTTGCATTTTTTCAGCTTCTTTAATCATTTCTTGAATTTGCTCATTGCTTACTACAACTTGAGCAACTGCAACTAATGTATTCATTGCAACATGAGCTGCAATAGGAACTATAATTCGTTTCGTTTTTACGTATAAAAAGGCGAATACGAGCCCCATAGAAGTGTATACCAATAAGTGAGTAAAATCAAAATGAATCGCCGCGAATACAAGTGAACTAATAATAGCGGCAATAAAGAAGTTAAACTTCTTATAAAGTGTACCGAATAAAATTTTTCTAAATACGATTTCTTCCAAAATAGGTCCTATTATAGATATGACAATAAGGAACCAAGGTGTCGTTCTTGCGATGTCCATAAGTCTTGCTGTATTTTCAGATCCCGGTGTAATCCCTAATAAACGCATTTCGATCATACCGGCAATGCTTTGTGAGAACAGCGCTAAGAAGAAACCAATAAAAATCCACCCAATTGTAGCTGGAACAGTAGAGCGCATTTTATCTAAATGCCTGTCACGAATGTCTGTTCTGAGTAACCAAAGTACAACGCATAATGCAATGAAAAAGCTAATGATAGCCCAATGACCAGTTATGAGCTGAAGTTTTTCATCTCTAGTAAATCCCCTATTATCGTATAGTCCAGTTTTCAGGAGAAGCGGTAACCCGGCAATGCCTGATAACTGCATTAAAATGTATGTAACGATAATCCACCAATATTGTTTCTTCAAATGGTTTAACCATCCTTTCTAACGCTAGTGTATGAGATAAGGTAGGATAACATGTAAATATGCTACCTACGATATAAACTTTCATTTGAATTATATTTTTTTTGTAAATAAGTATTTGAAAATAAAATAGGAGACAGGAAAAAGTTGTACGTTTAGCGAAAACAACTTAGGGTGTCTTTCATATTGTAACATACAAGAAGTGGGAACGACGATTCATATAGTAAAGGCAGTAGAAGAAGTAATGATATCTAGGAAAGTGCATAAAGTAATTTGCGAAAAAATTATGATTTTTTTACTTGCAAAAGAAATTGAGATTATTTATTATTAGAAGTGTGTTAGCACTCGTGTGACTTGAGTGCTAATAAATAAAATTTACATAACAAAATGAGGAGGTTATTGTTCATGCTAAAGCCATTAGGTGATCGCGTTGTAATTGAACTTGTTCAAGCAGAAGAAAAAACAGCAAGTGGTATTGTATTACCAGAAACTGCAAAAGAAAAACCACAAGAGGGTAAAGTTATTGCAGTAGGTACAGGCCGAGTGCTTGAAAATGGTGAGCGTGTTGCTTTAGAGGTAGCAGCAGGTGATCTTATCATCTTCTCAAAATATGCAGGTACTGAAGTGAAATACGAAGGTACAGACTACTTGATTTTACGTGAAAGTGACATTTTAGCAATTATCGGTTAATTATATACATTTTAAAAATCCAAGGGGGTCAATTATTATGGCAAAAGATATTAAATTTAGTGAAGAAGCACGTCGTTCGATGCTTCGCGGTGTCGACACTCTTGCAAACGCAGTAAAAGTAACGCTTGGACCAAAAGGTCGTAACGTTGTACTTGAGAAAAAATTCGGTTCACCACTTATTACAAATGACGGTGTAACAATCGCAAAAGAAATCGAATTAGAAGATGCATTCGAAAACATGGGTGCGAAATTAGTAGCAGAAGTTGCTAGCAAAACAAACGATGTAGCTGGTGACGGAACGACAACTGCAACTGTATTAGCGCAAGCTATGATTCGTGAAGGTCTTAAAAACGTAACAGCTGGTGCAAACCCAATGGGTCTTCGTAAAGGTATCGAAAAAGCTGTTACTGCTGCAATTGAAGAATTAAAAGCGATTTCTAAACCAATCGAAGGTAAATCTTCTATCGCACAAGTAGCTGCTATTTCTTCGGCTGACGAAGAAGTAGGTCAATTAATCGCTGAAGCAATGGAGCGCGTTGGTAACGACGGGGTTATTACTTTAGAAGAATCTAAAGGATTCACAACAGAATTAGACGTAGTAGAAGGTATGCAATTTGATCGTGGATATGCATCTCCTTACATGATTACTGATTCTGACAAAATGGAAGCAGTTCTTGATAACCCATACATTTTAATTACTGACAAAAAGATTTCTAACATCCAAGAAATCTTACCAGTATTAGAGCAAGTGGTACAACAAGGTAAACCACTCCTTATCATTGCTGAAGATGTAGAAGGCGAAGCGTTAGCTACATTAGTAGTGAACAAACTTCGTGGTACATTCAATGTAGTTGCTGTTAAAGCTCCTGGATTTGGTGACCGTCGTAAAGCAATGCTAGAAGATATCGCAATCTTAACTGGTGGCGAAGTAATCACTGAAGAATTAGGACGTGACTTAAAATCTGCTACAGTTGAATCTTTAGGACGCGCTGGTAAAATTGTTGTAACGAAAGAAAACACAACTGTAGTTGAAGGTATTGGAAATTCACAACAAATCGAAGCTCGCATCGGTCAAATCCGCGCGCAATTAGAAGAAACTACTTCTGAATTCGATCGTGAAAAATTACAAGAGCGTCTTGCTAAACTTGCGGGCGGTGTAGCAGTAATTAAAGTAGGTGCAGCAACTGAAACTGAGTTAAAAGAGCGCAAACTTCGCATTGAAGATGCACTTAACTCAACTCGTGCAGCAGTAGAAGAAGGTATTGTTGCAGGTGGTGGTACTTCACTTATGAACGTATACACAAAAGTAGCTTCTATCGTAGCTGAAGGCGACGAAGCAACAGGTATCAACATCGTACTTCGTGCACTAGAAGAGCCAGTTCGTCAAATCGCAATCAACGCTGGTCTAGAAGGATCTGTAGTTGTAGAGCGTCTAAAAGGCGAAAAAGTAGGCGTTGGTTTCAACGCAGCTACTGGCGAATGGGTTAACATGCTTGAGTCTGGTATCGTAGATCCAGCTAAAGTAACTCGTTCTGCACTTCAAAACGCAGCATCTGTTGCAGCTATGTTCTTAACAACTGAAGCTGTAGTTGCTGACAAGCCAGAACCAAATGCACCAGCAATGCCTGACATGGGCGGCATGGGCATGGGCGGTATGGGCGGAATGATGTAATTCCGTTCTCCCGAAAAACATCCACTTCTATATAGAAGTGGATGTTTTTTTTATGTTTTTGAGCGCAGGAAAATAATTTCTGTAGAATTTTGTCGCTTTCTCTCTTGACCATACTGATACTTCATTGTTAGAATCTAGGAAGATAATATAAAACAATCCTTCATATATCCTCGATGATATGGTTTGAGAGTCTCTACCGGGTTACCGTAAACAACCTGACTATGAAGGCAGTGCGTCTTATATTTATAAAGAGCGGAAGACTATCTTTCTTTATAAAGCCAGACCCCTGCCTTTTCTTTGTCATGAGACTAGAGGCGGAGGACTGGCTTTTTTTATTATATTAGTAATGCTTTTCGCCAAATTGGTGAAAATATTTATATACGAGAACTAACGTTGGGGTGATTATTTTGAAGAAGCAGCATGATACAATTATCGTTTTAGATTTTGGGAGTCAGTACAATCAGTTAATAGCACGTCGAATTCGTGAGTTCGGTGTATACAGTGAACTTCATCCACATACAATTACTGCAGAAGAAATTAAAGCAATGAATCCAAAAGGGATTATCTTCTCTGGTGGACCAAATAGTGTATACGGTGAAGGTGCATTACATTGTGATGAAAAAATCTTTGAACTAGGATTACCGATTTTCGGTATTTGTTACGGTATGCAGCTTATGACGCAACACTTCGGTGGTAAAGTAGAACGTGCAAACCACCGCGAGTACGGAAAAGCTGTTCTTAAAGTAGAGAACGAATCAAAATTATATACGAACCTTCCAGAAGAGCAAGTTGTATGGATGAGCCATGGTGATTTAGTAACTGGTTTACCTGAAGGATTCGTAGTAGATGCAACGAGTGAGTCTTGTCCAATTGCTGGTATGAGCAATGAAGCGGAAAACTTATACGGTGTACAATTCCACCCAGAAGTACGTCACTCTGAGCACGGTAACGATTTAATTAAAAACTTCGTATTCGGCGTATGTGGTTGTTCTGAAGGATGGAACATGGAGAACTTTATCGAAGTAGAATTAGAGAAGATCCGTGAAACTGTTGGAGACAAAAAAGTATTATGCGCACTTAGTGGCGGTGTAGACTCTTCGGTTGTAGCAGTATTAATTCATAAAGCGATTGGTGACCAATTAACATGTATTTTCGTGGACCACGGTTTACTTCGTAAAGATGAAGCAGAAGGTGTTATGAAAACATTTAGCGAAGGCTTCCATATGAACGTTATTAAAGTGGATGCACAAGAGCGCTTCATGAACAAGTTAAAAGGTGTAGAAGATCCAGAGCAAAAACGTAAAATCATCGGTAATGAATTCATTTACGTATTTGATGATGAAGCTTCTAAATTACAAGGAATGGACTTCCTAGCGCAAGGTACACTTTATACAGACATCGTTGAAAGTGGTACAGCAACTGCACAAACAATTAAATCTCACCATAACGTTGGTGGACTTCCAGAAGACATGCAGTTCAAATTAATTGAGCCTTTAAACACTTTATTTAAAGACGAAGTACGTGTATTAGGATCAGAACTAGGAATTCCTGATGAAATCGTATGGCGTCAACCGTTCCCAGGTCCAGGACTTGGTATTCGTGTATTAGGTGAAATTACAGAAGAGAAATTAGAAATCGTTCGTGAATCTGATGCAATTTTACGTGAAGAAATTATAAAAGCAGGATTAGACCGCGAAGTTTGGCAATACTTCACTGCGCTTCCTGGTATGCGTAGTGTAGGTGTTATGGGTGACGAGCGTACTTACGATTACACAGTAGGTATCCGTGCAGTAACATCTATCGACGGTATGACAGCTGATTGGGCACGTATCCCTTGGGACGTATTAGAGAAAATCTCTGTACGTATCGTAAACGAAGTAAAACACGTTAACCGTATCGTGTATGATATAACGAGTAAGCCACCAGCAACTATTGAGTGGGAATAGTATTGTAATAAAAAAGATCCATCTATCGTTCATGTATAGATGGATCTTTTTGTTTTCAGCCTTAATACGAACGAAAATATAAAAGTTTATAAAAATGTTCGTTTTTAAATTGACAAAACCACCTCCTCGAGTTAATATGAGTATGTAATTCAAACGAAAAGTGAATATTATGCCGTCGTATAATATCGGGGATATGGCCCGAAAGTTTCTACCTAGCTACCGTAAATGGCTTGACTACGAGGCGTTTCTATAAAGATGAGGGGAAACTTGTCTTTATTCATAGAACGCTTCCATGTATATGCAATGGAAGCCTTTTTTATTTTTATAGATAAAAGAGGGCTAGGGTGAAATACGGCGAGTAATCATATAACGGGGGAAACGTAAGATGAAACGCTATTTTCAGTTTGATGAACTCGGCACAAATTATAAAACAGAGTTCATAGCAGGTTTAACGACATTTCTATCTATGGCTTACGTACTATTTGTCAATCCTGCTACGCTGTCGCTTGGAAATGTTAAAGGATTACCGGCGGGTACAGGAATGGATCCAGGTGCAGTATTCGTTGCTACAGCATTAGCAGCGGCGATTGGTTCGTTAATTATGGGGATATTTGCGAAGTATCCGATTGCTTTAGCGCCAGGTATGGGAATAAACGCGTTCTTTGCTTATACAGCGGTGTTAACGATGGGAATTCCGTGGCAAACGGCAATTGCTGGAACATTAATGTCAGGTATTATCTTTATTATTCTTACTGCTTCAGGTATTCGTGAAAAAATCATTAATGCAATTCCAGTAGAGTTAAAGTTTGCAGTAGCGGCGGGTATTGGATTATTCATTGCCTTCCTTGGATTCCAAAACGCTGGAATTATCGTAAAGAATGATGCTGTTCTTGTTGGGTTGGGGGACTTAACAAAGGGCACAACGTTACTAGCAATCTTCGGAGTTGTTACTACAATCATTTTCATGATTAAAAAAATAAATGGTGCAGTTTTCTACGGTATGATCCTTACGGCGATCTTAGGAGTAGCGACTGGATTAATTGATACACCAAAAGCTGTAGTGGGAGCAATACCGAGTCTAGAACCAACGTTCGGGGTAGCATTAACTCACTTTGGAGACATTTTCACTGTTGAAATGGCGATTGTTATTATAACGTTCTTCTTTATCGATTTCTTTGATACAGCAGGTACGCTTGTAGCGGTTGCGAATCAAGCGGGATTAATGAAGAACAATAAATTACCACGTGCAGGTAAAGCATTATTTGCAGATGCGATTGCAACTGTAATTGGTGCAATTCTAGGTACATCTACTACGACGTCTTACATTGAATCGTCTGCGGGGGTAGCGGCAGGAGGACGTTCTGGATTTACAGCAGTTGTAACAGCAGGATTCTTCTTACTGGCACTATTCTTCTCACCACTATTAAGTGTTGTGACACCAGCTGTAACAGCGCCAGCATTAATTATTGTAGGAATCTTGATGGTTTCATCTTTAGGAGAAATTGATTGGAAGAAATTCGAGATTGCAGTACCAGCATTCTTTACAATCATTTCAATGCCACTTACGTATAGTATTGCGACAGGGATTGCAATCGGGTTTATCTTCTATCCAATTACAATGGTAGTAAGTGGTCGTCGTAAAGAGATTCATCCAATTATGTATGTTATGGGAGTTTTATTCGTACTATATTTCATCTACGTTCGTAAATAAAAGGGGTTTTTTGAAAGGTCTAGACTTAAGGGGAGTCTAGACCTTTTTTGCGTCTTCAGAAAATCTTAAGGATTTCCGAGCGTTTTTCTTCAGAAGTTTTCCTATAATAGAAGTTAGGGATTAAAAAAGTGATGGGGGAGATATTGTGGCGCACGAAACAATACTTGTCGTAGATGATGAAAAAGAAATTAGAAATCTTATTACAATCTATTTAAAGAATGAAGGATATAAAGTGTTGCAAGCAGGAGACGGAGAAGAAGGATTACGTTTACTAGAAAAAAATGAAGTACATCTAGTCGTATTAGATATTATGATGCCAAAGGTAGATGGTATTCATATGTGTATGAAAGTAAGAGAATCGAAAGAAATGCCTATTATTATGCTTTCGGCGAAAACGCAAGATATGGATAAAATTTTAGGATTAACAACAGGTGCAGATGATTACGTAACGAAACCATTTAATCCGTTAGAGTTAATCGCAAGAATTAAATCTCAGTTACGTCGTTATATGAAGATGAATGGTTTTGCTCTTCAAAATGAGGACGAGCTAGAAATTGGAGAGATGAAGATAAACATCTCAACCCATACAGTCATTGTAGATGGAGAAGAAGTGAAACTGACTCCGAGGGAATTTTCGATTTTAGAATTACTAGCTCGTAATCCGGGGATGGTCTTTAGCGCGGAACAAATTTATGAAAAGGTTTGGAACGAAAGATCTTTCCAGTCGGATAACACGGTAATGGTTCATATTCGGAAAGTGCGTGAAAAGATTGAGGAGAATCCAAGGAAGCCAATATATATAAAAACAGTATGGGGAGTGGGGTATAAGATTGAAAAAGATATTTAATCCATTTACTTATGTTAGGAAAATTCGAGAATTAATTGGAAAGATAGTGAGAAGTGTGAAACGGAGTATACGAATTCAACTTATTACTGCGTTTACTGCTTGTGCGTTATTAGGGCTTTTTTTTGCAAAGGGAGCTGCGCCATTTTTTGAGAATGCGAATCGTCAAGCGAATATCGATTATCGAGCTGGTATGGAACAAATTAATCACCAAGCTCAAAGAGCAGCAAATAGCTCGGTTCATGAAAATAAATTAGAAGCTATATCCAATATGATCGAAATGGAGAATCAAAATTTAGAACGAGGATCTAGAGCTTTAAAAGTACTGGTTACTGACGAGAGCGGCAAAGTTGTATATAAGACGAAGCAGGCACAAGAAGAACAAATTGATTTGCACAATACAATTCGTAATGCAGCATCATTTGCAATCAACTATTCAAATGGCCAAGATGCATTTGAAAATACAAGGAAAGAATTTATAGCTTTTGTACCTATTACAATAGAAGATAAGAATTTATACATGTTTGTTAGTGGGATTCCGGGAGGTGAAGTGAGATATGATACGCAAGAAGGGCCGTTTCCATTTTTCATAGGTTTACTTGTATTCATTTTTTCTTTCTTCTATATAACAAAGAGAAAGATGAAGCAAATTGAAGCGATGGCACAAGGTGTAAAGGAAATAGAAAAAGGCAACTTAGCGTACCGTATTGAGAAAAAAGGTGAAGATGAGATTGCGTCTTTAACTGAGAATATTAATAATATGGCGGAAGAGCTTATGAATAATATAGAAAAGGAACGTAAATTAGAGAAGCAAAAAAATGAGCTTATTACGAATGTATCACACGATTTACGTACACCACTGACTTCTATAATGGGTTACTTGCGATTACTTCGAGATTCTAAATATGAAAATAAAGAACAACATGATGAGTATACGAGAATTGCTTTTGCGAAGTCGGAGCAGTTAAAGAATTTAATAGAAGATTTATTTGAGTATACGAAGTTAACGAATGAACAAGTTGTATTAGAAAAACAGGAAGTGTGTGTAAATGAGTTACTTGATCAATTAATAGAAGAGTTAGTACCACAAGCGGAAGAGCATGGCCTTATGTTTGTTAAGAAGTTTCCTGAGGAACGTGCATATGCGATGATTGATTCGGAAAAGATGGTCCGTGTATTCGACAACTTACTAATGAATGCAATTAAGTATAGTAAAGATGACGGAGAGATAAAAGTTTCTCTTCAAAGGCAGCGCAGGAATATACAAATTGTTATTGCGAATCATAGTGAAGAGTTTACGAGAGAAGAGTTAGGGAACTTGTTTGAACGGTTTTATAAGAAAGATCAATCTAGAAGTAGAGTAACAGAAGGTTCGGGGCTCGGATTAGCTATTGCGAAAAGTATTGTTGAGTTGCAAGGTGGTAGTATTCGAGCTGAGTATGAGGACGGGATCGTTCAGTTCATCGTTTCATTACCAATTATAGAAAAATAATAAATGAATAGAATGTTATAGGATAAAAAGGCTTATTTTAAAAGGAATAAGCCTTTTTATATTTTTTTAGAAAAACATATTGACGATTAGAGTTTAGAGGTGTAATATAAAACAAGTCGCCGATAGCAACAACGCAGAAAGCGACAAAAGAAATAAAAAAACTTGGTTGACATTGAAATATGAAAATGTTAACATAAGGGAGTCGCAAATGAGCGACAGACAAGTTCTTTGAAAACTGAACGAAACAAACAACGTGAACGTCAATTTTTATTTTTAGATGCTAGACAAACTAACTTTATTGGAGAGTTTGA
>NZ_JBIYCZ010000030.1:0-15723 GCF_044908245.1 Bacillus sp. RC242 | reverse complement strand
CTTCAAACGAAAAACACCTCCATTGAATTTGCATACTTAGTATGCGAATTCAGGAGGTGTTTTTTTCATGTACCACTATTCGGGTTCACTTCAATTCGAGAGAAGTGTTTTCTTTGTGTGCGTGTCACTGTAATGAAAATAAAGGGAACGACATAACTTCTAATAAGTCAACAAATATAGTCAAAGGAGAAAGAAGTTCACGATTAGAAAATATGTAATAGGAATTATAACTGGCGAATGAATCAAAAAGGGGGTAAGTGATGAACGATTTTGATAAGTTGGTAGGAGAGCAGTTGGAAACGATGGATGAGCTTTTAAAGTTACAATCACATTTAGAGAAGTATCAGCAAATTGAAATGAGTGGAAGGGATACGTGCGATAAAAAAGAATTGCATTTTATCCGTCAAGAAATATACAGAACAGAAATAGCATTAAAACTTTTGCATGAAAAATTTGAACAGCAAACGAATAATGTGATTCAATCTTTTGAAACCGAAAAAATAATTTCAAATTAAGGGTGAGATATGTTGTTGATTTTAGGTGAAAAGTCCTTTCTTAAACAGAGGTGAGGGGGCTTTTCTTTTTGTTATATCTTCGTTTAATCTTCTAAAATACGTATTGCTAATTCATAGGAAATGTTCCTTCGTTAAAAAGGTTAGTGATGTGGTATTCAATAATACAAACTTCATTATATTCCTCATGAAAACAAGTATCCTATCGCTTTAGTTTTAAAATTTTGACAAAAAAGTTATAATAGAAAAAAAGTGAATGCAGTTCAAGGGGTAGTTAAGACAACTTAAGAAAAGCATTTGCGGTTGAAAGAAGGGAGCATATATGGGATTTCCCAAAGAAGGAGAAAAGGTACAAATACATAGTTATAAACATAATGGCTCCATTCATAGAATGTGGGAAGAGACAACAATTTTAAAAGGGACGCAGAGTCTTGTGATCGGAGCAAATGATCGTACAGTAGTTACGGAATCAGATGGTCGAACATGGGTTACTCGCGAACCTGCGATTTGTTACTTCCATGCTAATTATTGGTTTAATGTAATTGGAATGCTGAGAGAAGAAGGCGTATATTATTATTGTAATTTAAGTTCTCCTTTTGCATATGACTCTGAAGCATTAAAGTATATTGATTACGACTTAGACATTAAAGTGTACCCAGATATGACATATACACTTTTGGATGAAGATGAGTATGAAAAGCATAGTCAAATCATGCAGTATCCACCTGTTATTGATACAATTTTAAAACGAAATGTAGCACATTTAACACAGTGGATTCATCAAAGAAAAGGTCCATTCGCACCGGATTTCGTAGATATGTGGTACGAAAGATATTTAATGTACAGAAATTAAAACAAACCTGCAGGGAATTTCCCGGCAGGTTTGTCCTATTAGAGGGGGGATTATGTGCAAGGTATAAAAAGATATTTACAATTTGTTAAACCATATCGATGGCTTATTGCTATTACAATTATTATTGGTCTTGTGAAGTTCGGTATCCCGCTTATTATGCCATGGTTATTAAAGTATATTATTGATGATGTTATTCAAGGCACGGGATCGCTTCAAGAAAAAACGTCTCAATTAATAACCGCAATTGGGATTGCTTTTTTTATTTTTGCAGTAGTAAGACCGCCGATAGAATATTATCGTCAATATTTCGCGCAGCGCATTGCCAATACAATACTATACGATTTACGAAAATACATTTTTGGGCACTTGCAAAAATTGAGCTTACGTTATTATTCGAACACAAAAACAGGGGAGCTTATTTCACGTGTAATCCATGATGTAGAACAAACGAAGGACTTTGTAATTACTGGTCTTATGAATGTCTGGTTAGATACTGCAACAATTGTTATTGCCATTATCGTTATGTTTTCTATGAATATAAAATTAACCTTTGTTGCTTTATTAATCTTACCTATTTATGTAGTTGCAGTGAAATATTTTTTCGGGCGCCTTCGAAAATTGACGAAAGAGCGCTCGCAAGCGTTAGCAACTATGCAAGGGTATTTACATGAACGTATTCAAGGGATGCAAGTGACACGTAGTTTTGCATTAGAAGAGTATGAAAGAGGACAGTTTGAAAAGAGAAACAATGAATTTTTAACGAAAGCACTAACTCATACGAGTTGGACGGCGAGAACGTTTTCGGTAGTGAATACGTTAACGGATTTAGGGCCGTTACTTGTTATTGGTTTTGCGGCATATGAGGTAATTCAAGGGTCGTTAACACTGGGTACGATGGTTGCTTTTGTTGGATATATGGATAGTTTATATAGTCCGCTTCGTCGCCTTGTTAATTCATCTACAACATTAACACAGTCTTTCGCTTCGATGGATCGAGTGTTTGAATTGTTGGATGAAAAATACGATATTGTTAATGTGCCAAATGCGGTGCAAGCGAAAAGGCTAGATGGGGAAGTTATATTTGATAATGTTTCTTTTTGTTATAATGCGGATGAAAAAGAAATATTGCATAATCTGTCATTAACTATGCGCCCGGGAGAGAAGGTTGCGCTTGTAGGGGCAAGTGGAGGAGGAAAGTCATCTCTTGCTAGTTTAATTCCGCGTTTTTACGATGTTTCTGAAGGTGCAGTTTATATAGACGGGATAGATGTAAGAAAGTATAATATGAGAAATTTACGTAGTCATATTGGAATTGTGCTACAAGATAATTTATTATTTAGCGATACAATCGGGGCTAATATTTTATATGGCAATCCGAAAGCTACAGAGGCGGAAGTGATTTCAGCTGCCAAAGCTGCACAAATTCATAATTTTATTACAGAGTTGCCAGAGGGCTATGATACTGTCGTTGGGGAACGTGGTGTGAAATTATCTGGTGGACAAAGACAGCGTGTAGCAATCGCACGGGTTTTTCTAAAGAATCCGTCTTTACTTATATTAGATGAAGCAACTTCCGCTTTAGATTTAGAAAATGAACGATATATTCAAGAGGCACTGCAAACGTTAGCTGCAGATCGGACAACAATTATTATTGCACATCGATTAGCGACGATTACGCATGTTGATACAATTATTTATGTTGAAGATGGTGAAATAAAAGAAAAGGGTTCTCATGAAGAGTTAATGAAAAAGAGGGGATTTTATTACAATCTATATCAACTTCAGCATATAACAGAAACAGCTCCTTTAGCGTAAAAGGAGCTGTTTTTTATTCGTCTTCTTTTTTATCTTCGATTTGGAGTTCGCTTTCTGGTTTATGGTATGTGTAGAAGCTATCCACAAGTAAATCTAAATGCTCTACTTCCTCACTGTAGTTAATAATTGAAGAAATAAGAGGGAAGAGGTGTAACCATATTTTATATGCTTCCTCATCGTCCTTATTTTGATAATCCATAAAGATATCAATCAATTCTTGTTTACCTGTTTCAACTTCATCAAGCATCTCAACGGATTGTTGTTTCTTTGCTTTACCAATAAATTTTAATAACACTTGTTCGTGATAATGCGTTAATGAATCAAGTTCGTTTTGAATAGATTCCTGAAACTCTTCTGGCATATAGCGCAGTTCATTTTCGGTGCGATGTAATGATTTTAACGTGCTTAAAGCGCGGCTTGTTGTCGCTAACATTTGTCTGAATAAAACGAGCTTACGAATTTTCGCGAATTGTATTTTTTTCGTATAGCTTCTTTCTTCTTTATACAGCAAATAGTAATGATTTAGTTTAATCATTTTTTCTTTCATGCGATCAATATCGGTTTTTAGCGTTGTAAAATCAGAAGCTTGCCTACTGTTCATACGAATCCATTTAACAATTTCCTCTGTATTATCAACGATGCGATGGTAAAGTTTTGTTTCATATTTTGGCGGCATAAATACTAAATTTACAAGAGAAGCCGCAATAATTCCAATCATAATCGTCGCGAATCGAAGTAAGGCAAAATTAAAGAAATCTTCGCCTTGATACTCCATAATGGCGATAACTGTTACTAAAGCGAGTGATATTGTTTTTTCTAAGCGTAATTGCAAAGTAAGAGCAATTACTAATATACACGTTAATCCAATAATAAAAGGATTATGTCCAAAAGCAGTAGCAAAAACGATAGCGAATACAGCACCAATTACGTTTGCTTGAATTTGCTCAAGAGCAGTTAAATACGAGCGGTATACAGACGGTTGAACAGCAAAGATAGCTGAGATTCCCGCAAATACAGGACTCGGTAATTGAAGTAAAATACAAGCAAATAAAGCTAATGTAATGGCAATACCCGTTTTTAAAATGCGAGCACCAAGTTTCATACCCTTATTGATATCCTTTCTCTTGTCATAATGAATGTACAACATGATACTATACATTCATTACAATATGTTAGCAAGTGATATTTTAGTGACGTTAAAAAGTTTAATAAATAAATTACAATCAATTTATAATTTCTCCAAATTCTCTTTAAACATCTATTCTTTAATAAAAAAACCTGCTGAATTTCAGCAGGTTTCAAATTGTTATTCTAGATTACTATGCGATGCTCGCTTCGTCAATTTTTTTATGAAAATAAATATTGTACATGTCATTCAGTTGAAATAGATGGATCCGCCTGTTCTTTTTTCGGGATAATTTCATAGAAGTGAAGCTGGATATCATCTAATAATGGTGTTAACAAAGCGACTTCTTCATATTGTTCGTGCTCATTTAATACACGAATGTAGTCTAATAATAATTCATTCACATCTTGCAAACCATTTTTACTAATTGGCTGTAATGTTACATTTGCACCTTTAGCAATTCTTCTTTTTAAAGCGTGTTCTGTTAAACCTAAGTTTGGATCATGATGTAAATAAACAACACCACCAGTCATGCCGGCACAAATCCATGGACCAGGATCTCCTAAAACAAGAGCGCGACCATTTGTCATATATTCAAAAGCAAATCCTTTTATATTAGAATATACTCCGATATTTCCTTGTTCTTTTTCGCGGAGTGGTTTTGTAATTCTGCCTCCAATTATCATATCTGCTCCAGAAAGGCGAATGCCAGCACGAGCATCGGCGTTACCTTGCACGTATAATGCACCTTTTTGAGCACCGTATCCAAATCCTTTCCCGACAGAACCGTTATAATATGTTCCATCTGTTCCTTTTGCTTTCGTTATATAAATGCCACCGCCAAATGAAGTTTTTCCAATTCCATCTTGCGCGCCACCATTTACGTGTATAAATAAGTTCTCGCTATTGTACGCGCCTAATCCGTTTCCGGGAACAGATCCGTTTGTATACTTTAATGTAAGTGGTTCAAGATGAGTGTTTTCATATAATTTGCTACGAATACGATAACAGGATTCTAGACCGCCCATTACGCGTTGCTCTACGCCGACGCTTACTAATTCTTTTGACTGGAGAGAATTTGTTGTTTCAAATTGTTTTTCTTGTACAGATGCCGTTATTTTCACAGATAAATCTTCTATCGTTTGTATTAAATTACGTAAGTCTAATAAGTCCTTGCCTCGAGTTTGTTCTAATAAATCCGATCGTCCGATAATATCTTGTAAGTTTGTGTAACCAAGCTGCCCTGTTAAACGTTTCAATTCTGTACCGAAAGTAGTGAATAGGCTTAATAGCCCTGTAACTGCGCTTTCTAATTCACGTGGAACGAAACGGCGCAGTCCATGTTCTTTCGCTTGAGCTTCAGATTCAATTTGTGTTGCAATTCCGACGTGGCACGTATCAAGATGACAACCACGGCAAGTTGTACAGCCAATTGCAATCATTGATAATGTGCCAAATCCGATTCGGTTTGCTCCGAGGAGCATGATTTTTAAGGCGTCATTTACACTTCGAATACCGCCATCTGCCCAAATCTCTACTTTATGTCTCATATTTGCTTCTAGTAACGCATTGTGAGCAGCTTTAACACCAATCTCTACAGGAAGACCTACATGTTGCAATGCGTGAATACGCGCAGCGCCTGTTCCGCCATCAAATCCACTAATGTTAATAAAGTCAGCGCCAGCTTTTGCGATACCGACAGCAATTGTTCCGATGTTAGGAACGACAGGAACTTTTACAGCTACTTTTGCAAGAAGATTAGCCGTTTTAATTTCTGTAATCATTTGAGCCAAGTCTTCAATTGAATAAATATCATGGTTGTTAGAAGGTGAAATTAAATCCGAACCAATTGTAGCATTACGTGCTTCCGCAATTTTGGCAGTCACTTTTGAACCAGGCAAATGTCCACCTTCACCAGGCTTCGCTCCTTGACCTATTTTAATTTCAATTAAATTTGATGAATTTAGTAGTTCAGCGTTTACTCCAAATCGGCCAGATGCAACTTGTTGTCCGCGTGTATGTGGGTACTTACCAATCATATCTTTAATTTCGCCGCCTTCACCGTTCAAACTAATCATATTTAGCTGATCGGCAGCTTCTGCATACGCGCGAAAGGCAATTTCATTTTGAGAACCAAATGACATAGAACTAATAATAAATGGTAAATCATGATTGTGAATGCCGATGGACACTTCTTCAGTCGGAACTACATGCTGTGCTTGTTTTGTTTGAACAAGGTGCCTGATTGCGATGGGAGTGTTTTCTTCTAATTCACTTAACTTGTCGCGGTAATCATCATAAGAGTTTCCTTTTGCAACATCACCAATTGCTTTCCAAATCCGCGGGAATATATGAAATGATTTTCGCATTCTAACTTTTGGATCGTTAAAATCCTCAGCTCGAATTTTTGCATCTTCAGCAAGTGATTCAAGTGAAAAAGCTAAATTATTTGAACCGCAGAAGTTTGTAATTTGTAATATATTTGCGATTTCCTCATGTAATCCAATAGAGGAGAAGAGGCGACCGTAACCGCGTAATTCATGAATTCCAATCGTTGAAATTACTTTCTCTAGTCCTTTATTAAGTGCGGTATACAAATTAGTAATTGGTACTTTTGTTTCATCATTTACCGTTGCGAACAATAAATATGGATTAATACCATCTGCCCCTAATCCGTATAGCGTGACGATATCGTGTAAGGAGCGAAGGGCACCGGAACGTATAACGAGAGAGCATTTCCGGCGTAATTTATTTTTAGTTAATGCTTGATGTACTTTGGCAGTAACTAAATGTGGGTCAATCCATAACAGTTCATTTTGATGAGATTTAGCATCATCTAATAATAGTAGGGAAGCACCATTTTTAACGGCTGCTATCGCTTCGGAACTAATTCGATTTAATGCGATTTGTAGAGTTTCTGATGGACTAAATGTAACAGAAATTGTAGAGACAGAGCTATGAGTAATGAATAGCTGTATAAGTTGTTCGTACGTAATCGTGTGTAAGTCTGCCGCGATAGATTGAGCTAAATTCCCTTCTAAAATAATGGGTGAAAGCATCTCGATTACAAATGGTTGTTTAGAGTTATCTAATAAACCCGGACGCTCTCCGAGTACAGTACGTGTGGAGAAGTGTTCAACTTCTCGATCGCGATCGATTGCTGGATTTGTAACAACGGCTACACTTTCCTTAATGAAATCAGCAATATTTCGTCTATCTGTATCAAGTGCGGCAAGTGGTGAGTCATGCCCAAGTGAACGAATTGGTTCGACGCCTTTTGTCGCCATTTGTTCAAGGAGCTGAATATGTTCTCGATCCCAGCCGAAAGCGACGTATTGATTCGTTTCAACTTGAACCGAATCACATAATCCCTCAGTTTCTTTCGTTTCAGGGATAGATAAGTTTACATGATAATTGGTAACATCGATTCGTTTCTTAAAACGGTTATATACTTCAATTTGATAATTGTCGTATTCATAGAGAACGAGCTCATCTTGTTGATTCCATTTTAATCCAACTTTTTCTCCAGGAGCGAGTGGTTTCGGCTCTGCTACATATTCAGTTGGTGATACAACTCCAGGTTCAGAAGAGAAAATATAGGAGCTCTCTGTCTCTACTTTCCAAACTGGGCGTAATCCAAGGGAATCGACACTGAAAACAGCTTCATCTTTATAACGTGAAATAATACCAGCTGGACCTTGTGCGAAATGCCCCCAAGCCTCACGTATATAAGTGTATAAGTTTTGTAAGTTTGTTTCGTAAAGCTTTATTTCATTAATAATTGGTGGAAATAATATATCCATTGCTTCAAATAAACTGTAGTTATACTGAACGAGAAGGGTTTCTAAGGTGCGGTTTAAATCTTGGGAATCACTGCCCCCGGCAGTAAGTGGTACATTAATCATTTCAGCTTGATCGCGTAATTTTGCGATCGTGTTAATTTCGCCATTATGTCCGAGAATGCTAAATGGTTGTACACGAAAAAAATTAGATAACGTATTAGTAGAATAGCGATTATGTCCTAGTGTCATAGTTGAAGCGATAAGTGGGTGTTGTAAATCATTGTAATAAGCAACGAGTGTATCGCCAGCACCGAGAACTTTATATACAACATGTTCATGACTTAATGAGGCAACATGAATTGCTTCATTTTCTTCGATTTTTATTGTTACAGAAAATAATGTTTGTTCAATATTTTTAACTTCACTTTCGGCGATAAGGGCAATTTGCCAAAATAAAGGTTCTTCTTGTTTACCAAGAGGACCGAGTGCATCTGAGTTTATTACATCATCATTTTCGAGAACAATTGTAAAGCTTTCATTGTTTAGTTGCGTACGAATGTAATCTTTTAACTCGGCAATGTTTTCTTTTTTGTTTAGAAAAAAATGTCCAACGATAAAGTGGGGATGATCCACAATCGTTGGATTATATCCGCTACTTTTCAGTTTTTCATTCCAAAGTGCTTTTGGCATGTCGATATGAATTCCGATACCATCTCCTTCGCCGTTAATGAAACCAGCTCTATGATTCATTTTGACTAGAGATTGTATACAAAGATCGATGTTTTCTTTTGTAGGAATTCTTCGTTTTTCCATAACGGAAACGATTCCACACGCATCATGTTCTGCATTTTTATAATTCTGAAATAAAGACGGTGTCCATTTATTTTTTTTATTGAGCATCCGTCAATCCCCCCTCTGGAAAATGAATTTTGAATAATCTTACTATTTAAGGCGTGAACTGCCTTGTATACATGGATAGTAAAGATATAAAAGGATATAAAACAGATAATTATGAATAATTATACTATTAATGAGGGATTTATGAAATAGAAAAAAGGAAAAAAGAAAGATGGGCTTTCTTTTTTCCTTTTGTAATGAAGAGATTATTTATTGTTCGCTAGGGTAGAAAATGCTCTGCCAACAGCTTCAATTGTATATTCAATATCTTCTTTTGTATGTTCTGTCGTTAAGAACCATGCTTCATATTTAGAAGGTGCTAAATTAATACCTTCTTGAAGCATCAGCTTGAAGAATCTACCGAACATTTCACCATCTGTACTTTTGGCTGCATCGTAATCTTCAATTGTATTTGTCGTGAAGTATACAGTTAATGCACCCTTTAGACGGTTTACTGTAATATCGATGTTATGTTTTTTAGCTTGATCTAAAATTCCTTTTTCAAGCATTGCGCCAAGTGCATCTAATTTCTCGTATACGCCTTCTTGTTGAAGTACTTCTAGACAGGCAATCCCTGATGCCATAGAAGCAGGGTTCCCAGCCATTGTACCAGCTTGGTATGCAGGGCCGAGCGGTGCAACTTGTTCCATAATTTCTTTCTTACCACCGTAAGCACCAATTGGAAGTCCACCGCCGATAACTTTACCAAGTGCTGTTAAATCTGGGGTTACGCCAAGTAAGTCTTGAGCGCCGCCATACATAAAGCGGAAAGCAGTAATAACTTCATCATAAATTACTAGTGCACCAGCTTCGTGAACGAGTTCATTAACTTTTTCAAGGAAGCCAGGTTTTGGCTCAACAATACCGAAGTTTCCAACGATTGGCTCTACAAGGATAGCTGCTACTTCGTGTCCCCATTTATCTAACGCTTCTTTTAAAGTTTCTACATTATTAAATGGAACAGTAATAACTTCTTGAGCGATACTTTGTGGCACACCAGCTGAATCAGGAATTCCAAGAGTAGAAGGACCAGAGCCAGCTGCTACAAGTACTAAATCGGAATGACCGTGGTAACAACCAGCGAATTTCATAATTTTTGTGCGGCCAGTGTAAGCACGAGCAACACGAATGGTTGTCATAACGGATTCTGTACCAGAGTTCACGAAGCGAACTTTATCTAAAGCGGGCATTGCTTCTTTTAACATTTTTGCGAATTTTACTTCTAGTGCTGTTGGAGTACCGTATAGTACGCCGTTTTCAGCCGCTGTTTTAATTGCTTCTGTTACGTGTGGGTGAGCATGTCCAGTAATAATAGGGCCATACGCTGCTAAATAGTCGATATATTTATTTCCATCTACATCCCAGAAATAAGCACCTTTTCCGCGTTCCATTGCAACAGGAGAACCGCCTCCAACTGCTTTAAAAGAACGGGAAGGACTATTAACACCACCAACGATATGTTCTAAAGCTTCTTTATGTAACGCTTCTGATTTTGTGAAATTCACTACAATTCATCTCCTTACAAAAATCTATGTATTATTCTAACATGTTTTTTGAAAAGACGTATTGTTTGTGATAGAAGGAGCAGTTGGGTAAACTATTCGTTGTGACATTTAGGAAGGGGGTCCGATTATGAAATCGGTAATTGAGGTACAAGGGTTACGTAAAGAGTTTACAGCTTATTCAAGTCGTCCGGGATTAAAGGGTGCATTTCGCGATTTATTAAATCGTAATTATAAAATAGTACCAGCAGTAAATGATGTTTCTTTTACTGTAAAGCAAGGTGAAATGGTTGGTTATATTGGTGAGAATGGTGCTGGTAAATCAACGACGATTAAAATGCTTACAGGGATTTTGACTCCGACATCAGGACAAATTACAGTGAATGGAATGAATCCACACAAACAGAGAGAAGAATTTGTAAGAACAATCGGCGTTGTGTTTGGTCAGCGTTCCCAGCTTTGGTGGGATATTGCTGTACAAGAATCATTTCGTTTATTGAAGAAAGTGTACGGTGTATCAGACGCTCAGTATAAGGAACATATGGAACATGTTATTGAAACGTTAGATATTGGTCCTTTGTTAGATAAACCGGTACGGAAATTATCTCTTGGTCAAAGAATGCGTTGTGAATTGGCAGCGGCGTTAATTCATAATCCGCCGTTATTATTTTTAGATGAGCCAACAATTGGACTAGATGTTCTTGTGAAATTGAAAATACGAGAATTCTTAAAAGAGATGAATGAACGTTATAAAACAACAATTTTATTAACGACACATGATATTACTGATATTGAAGCTTTATGTGAACGTGTCATCATGCTTGATGAAGGGAATATTATGTATGACGGATCTTTAGATGATCTTCGTACGCAGTGGGGAGTAGAGAAGGAAATACATTTTCAGTTTGTTGCCCCGGTTTCATACCAGGAGTTATCAATGGTTATGCCAGATAGTCATGTTGTTTGGTTAAAAGCGAAAGAAGAAAACGCATGGGTTGCAAAAATACCGAATGAAGAAGTTATCATCTCTATGTTGATTTCTAAAGTAGTACAAGCCTTTCAAATTAAAGATTTGAAAATTAACGAAGTGTCTACAGAGGAAATTATTCGTAACATTTATGAAGAAGGTATTATGCATGGGTAAGTATATTGAAATGATTCGGATTCGCTTTTTAATGATGCTTGCTTATCGTACAAATTATTACAGCGGGATTTTAATTTATACGATTAACATTGGTGCGTATTATTTTTTATGGCAAGCAATTTATAGCGGGAAAGAGAATATTGAAAGTTTATCTATTTCACAAATGACTACGTATATTGCGATCGCATGGATGGCACGCGCTTTTTATTTCAATAATATAGATAGAGAAATTGCGATGGAAATTCAAGAAGGGCGTGTGGCGGTAGAGCTAATTCGTCCGTACAACTATTTAGGTATGAAAGTTATGCAAGGGCTTGGAGAAGGGATATTTCGTTTTGCTTTCTTTTCGATTCCGGGCATGGTTATTGTTACGTTATTATTTTCATTACAAATTACAACGAATTTTCAAACGTGGTTATATTTCTTCCTATCTTTAATATTTAGTTTTATCATTAATACACAAATAAATTTAATGACAGGAATGCTTACATTCTTCTTATTTAATAATAGTGGAATTATGTATGCGAAACGTGTTGTTATCGATTTATTTTCTGGTTTATTATTACCGATTAGTTTTTATCCGTTATGGGCCCAAAAAGCAATGGTGTTTTTACCGTTTCAAGCAATTAGTTATATTCCAAGTATGATTTTCTCTGAAGGTATACAAGGAAGTAAGTTATATGAAGCTTTATTATTTCAAGTGATTTGGGCAATTATACTTATTATTCCAATTGTACTGATGTGGAAAACGGCGAGAAAACGTCTAATCGTACAAGGGGGATGACGAGATGATATATATAAAATTATTTTTGCAATATGCAAGTCAATATATAAAAACAAAATTGGAGTATCGTGGCGATTTTATCGTCGGATTACTTTCAGATTTATCACTACAAGCTGTTAATTTAATCTTCATTCTCGTTGTGTTTGGGCACACCCAAGCACTAAAAGGGTGGAGCCGAGAAGAAGTAATCTTTATTTATGGTTTCTTTTTAGTACCGTTTGCCATTTTTTCAGCTTTCTTTAATATATGGGATTTTAATGATCGTTACATTATTAAAGGAGAAATGGATCGTATATTAACGAGACCGATTCATAGTTTGTTTCAAATTATATTAGAAAGAATGGAACTTGAATCTTTAATTGGAGCTATTACGGGGATTATTGTGATGGGTTATGCAGCAATGGAGCTGCAATTATCTTTTTACTGGTATGATTTCTTCTTATTCCTACTTATGGTAGGGGGAGGGGCACTTGTGTACGGCGGGATATTTGTTACGCTTGCAAGTCTTGGCTTTTGGTCGGATGCGAAAAGTTCCATTATGCCGCTTATGTATAACATAGGGAATTATGGACGCTACCCTGTTGATATTTATAACCGTGTTATTGGCTTTGTTTTAACGTTTGTTTTACCGTTTGCATTTGTTGGGGTATATCCAGCAGCATACTTTTTAAGAAAAACAGAGTGGAATAGCTATGCTTTCGCAACGCCAATTGTTGGTGTTATCTGTTTTACTATTGCAATTACCCTCTGGAATCAAGGGGTTAAACGATATCGTGGTGCGGGAAATTAATTATAGAAGCTTGTTCGTTTCTAAGGGATAAATCCGCTATAGTCCTCATACATATAAAATGAGGTGGAGGACATGTTATGGGGATTTATTCTATTAATTGCGGCAATCGCTATTTTGAGAAGTGTCCAATTATTATGGAGTTCATATTCAAATTCCAATCGTTTCTTTTCGCTGTACAATTTAGCTACGTTGTTTTTAATTTATACAACGGTACTGATTGCGTTTGGATTAAGTTATGTTGTGCTAGAGGAAATGGGTTTTGCGGTTTTAAAAGAAGATGGGGATAGGCTAAGTGCTCATTCCTTTCAACTCGTTGAAATATGTTTATATTTTAGCGCGGTTACTTTATTGTCCGTTGGATATGGTGATATAGCTCCGATTGGAATCGGAAGATGGATTGCAATTGGAGAAGCATTAATTGGATATACATTACCGTTTGCTTTTGTGGTAAGGACTGTAATGGACAATGAAAAATAAGGTAGCATTTGTTATAGTAATAGAAAAGAAAAGGAGTGATAACAATGATCACAGTAGGAGAAATAGCACCGGAATTCACATTAGAGGGAAGTACCGGAGAACAAATTCGCTTAGCTGACTTCCGAGGTAAAAATGTAGTTTTATATTTTTACCCGAAAGATATGACTCCAGGGTGTACAACCGAAGCATGTGATTTTCGTGATGCATATGGATTATTCCAAGAGAAGGACACGGTCATCCTTGGCGTAAGTCCTGATTCGGTGAACAGACATATGAAATTCATCGAGAAGCATGAGCTTCCATTTGTACTTTTAGTAGATGAAGATCATAAAGTAGCAGAATTGTACGATGTTTGGAAGTTGAAAAAGAACTTTGGAAAAGAGTACATGGGAATCGAGCGTTCTACATTCCTTATCAATAAAGATGGTGAACTTGTAAAAGAATGGCGTAAAGTGAAAGTGAAAGGACATATTGAGGACGTTCTTTCTTATATAAAATAAATCTATATTAATGTGGAAAAAAATACATATGTAAGGCATGCGTCTATACATATTTTCTTGCGATACATAAAGTGAAAGTGTAGGGCATACCTCCTCAGATGATAGTATTCCAAGTGCGATTATGTCGCACTTTTTTCTATGTAAATGTATAGGAAATACGGGAAGTTACATAAGAATAAGGCTATATACAAAAATAAACCACATACTTATAGTAGAAATATTGACGATTTATAAGAAAAGGAGTACACTCTTTATAAGAATTATAAAATAATAATCCGTATAGAATCGGGGTGCATGACGGTGGTCAAAGAAGAATTAAAAGAAGCGCTAGAAATGCTGAAAAATACGGGTGTACGCATTACTCCACAGCGTCATGCTATTTTAGAGTACCTTGTGGAATCTATGACGCACCCAACAGCGGATGACATTTATAAAGCATTAGAAGGTAAGTTTCCAAATATGAGTGTTGCAACTGTCTATAATAACTTACGTGTGTTTAAAGAAGTTGGACTTGTAAAGGAATTAACTTATGGGGACGCTTCAAGTAGATTTGATTATGTTACAAGTCAACATTATCATGTGATTTGCGAAAAATGTGGTAAGATTGTTGATTTTCCTTATGGAGGTTTGGAACAGCTTGAAGAGGAAGCTGCGAAAACGACAGGATTCATTATTAATAGTCATCGCTTAGAAATTTATGGCGTTTGTCCAGAGTGTCATAAGGCGTAATATATAATAAAGAAAGAGGGTGACGATTAAGTCACCCTCTTTCTTTATTATATAGGGATGAAAAAATACTAAAGTGAAAGTACGTGTTATCCTTTATAGCTTTTTTTATTGTACTTCTCATTAAATTCTTTTCCTTCTAAACTCGGATCCAGTGTTAAAGGTTGGTTGCAATGCATGCATGCGTCGACACGACCAAGCATTTTTGTTGGCTTATCGCAGCTTGGACAAATAATTTGTACAGTCTTAGTAGATAACATACCAATCCAAAAATAAACGACAGTACTAGCGATAACAGCTAAAAAGCCAACCATCATAAATGTTGTCATAATAATAATGTTGTCACGGAAAAAGACTCCTAAGTATGCAATGAAGAGGCCGATAAATACTAAACTTAATGCGAAGGTCCGAATTTTATTGATTTTGTTCGAATATTTAATGCTCATTCTCACCACGCTCCTATAATAATAATATAACATAAAATTTAGAATTTTCACTCGTATGTAAACTTAGTAAAATGATAAGGATATATGATTTTTAAAGCTTTTAACGGGATGTGAAATTTTTTTATAAAAAGTATTGACCCTACATATACTGCATGATATATTAATAAACGTCGCTGATGCAGAAACGCAGTGAACGACAAAAAAGAATTTTGAAAAACTTAGTTGACATCGGGAAACGAAGATGTTAACATAAGAAAGTCGCAATTGAGCGGCAAAGTAGTTCTTTGAAAACTGAACGAAACAAACAACGTGAACGTCAATTTTTATTTTTAGATGCTAGACAAACTAACTTTATTGGAGAGTTTGATC
>NZ_JBIYCZ010000029.1:0-19052 GCF_044908245.1 Bacillus sp. RC242 | reverse complement strand
GTTCAATCATGAGCTGGAAAGAAATAATCGGAATGATATTTGTATTAATCGGGGTATATATCGCAACTGCAAAAGCAACAAATCAAAGTAAGAAAGTGGCCCTAAATGATTAAAGGGGTCCCGCCCCATCGCTATTAAGCTAACAAAACTAAATTTCCTTAAAATGAAAAAATACGCTATTCTTTCTGTAGAATCATAGGAAAGAATAGCGTATTTATTCGCTTTATAGATACATTTTTTTAGCTCGATGGCGATGTGGTGTTACCTCAAATATAATTATTTTATTTGAAGGTTGTAGTTTTAGAATAAAGTTTGATCAAAATGGAGTTGCTCTTTTAATATAAGAATATGATTTTTATAAAACAGATTGATCGGGCAAATACCTCAAAGATTAGTTAGAGGAAGTGATCCCCTTCAGAAACGTCTTTGTCTGCTTCAGACTAAGTATACTCGCTGGAGAGGCCATATCAAACTGATAGCCGTGACCAGCTTTTATCTCATTGGGATTGAAAAATAAAGAAGTAACTGGGACGTCCTTTTCTTGAAGTGTAGCGAAGAAAGTCCTGGCTTGTGTTTCAAATGAATTCGTGTTGCCGTCGGTTACAAATGCAGGTGGGAAGTCTTTAGTGATATACTTTGACAGATTTAAGACATCAAACTTCGGATTGTCCATCCAGTTCTTATCACCCAAAATGCCCCAGCCCATACGTTTGATTATGAATTGTTGCACGGGCTTTAGATCACTATGCTGAAATGCTGTAATATCGTAGGGGGCGCTATATAGTAATAAGCCCTTGATTGTATTCGTCGATACGGATTGCGGGACTCCCACGAGATTTGCATATTCGGAATTGGTTTGGATCAGGGCAAACTCCCCGGCCAAGAAAGCTCCCGCTGAGGAACCGGCCAAGATCACCTGCGATGGGTCCAAGGGGTATTTTTGAGCTAACTGCTGCAAATAAGACAATACCTCGCCGACCTGCTTCGTCTGATCAAACAAAGTGGCCCCTGGCGCTAACTCGTAATTCATGGATACTACAGCAAATCCTTCCGAGGCAAGCGCCCTTGAATAATCCGCAGGCATATACTTGTCTCCATTAATAAAGCCTCCACCGTGGATAAAGATAATCACAGGCAGTGGTTTCGAATCAGTTTGAGGGAGGTAAAGGTCCAATTTATTTTCTTGGTATTTGGATGGATATGAGATGTCAGAGAGAACCCGAGTTTGTTTCATAAGAGCCGGCAAATCGGATGGGTGGGAGCCATAATTTTCAGGATTATTCTTGCTGCCAAGCATTTGGAGCACCCAAATGCTTGGCTGAGGTGTCCAAATGGTGAATGCAGCCGTGATTAGAACAATCATCAAAACAGCAATCCCTGTAAACTTAACTAATTTGAAGTTGCGCTTTTTTTCTACTCGTTGGTTGGGTATTTGTACTTGTGTCATCGGTTAACCTCCTGCATCCATGTCCTCGGTCTGAGCATAACCGGTTATTTTTAATATGAATTTCATGGAGGGTATCGTTTATTTAATTATATCACTTCTAAATTGAATAACAGAGGAGTTTCTATTAGCTAATTTAGCGAAAATGGAAAGATATTAAGGTTGATATACAAAGACGTGTAGTAATCAACCTATACTGCAGTAATGATTATAATAATACTTATAATCAGTAAAGACCATTCTATAACTGGAGAAAAGTATCCGTTCTTACTTAATACAGAAGAACTTACACCAAGTATTAAAATAACTATTTGTAAAGTTCAGTTTTTAACCAATCTGAATCCCCCTTTAAACATTACATCTTTATTGTTTGATATCAAAAAATAAGGATGTAATTGATTGTAAGATAGTTATCTATGGGTAATTTAACTTGTTTTTTCTTTTTGGGGATATTTGTTTTTTTAGCTTAATAGCGATACATTAGTACTTTCTTGTAGGACAAGGGTTATAAGAGGCGGCAGAAAGTTACGAATAATTAGAAAATTTTATATCAATTTACTATATATTACATTTATGTAAAGGTTATTGTGAGTACATTTTTTAAAACTTTCCCCTAATAAAGTTTTGAAAGAGTTGTCTCAACATTCTCCATGTTGTAAGTATGCCAAGGAAGGAGAGCCTATATGGGTTCTCTTTTCTTTTAAAATTAATTTTTTAATCTCATATTTAAGTAGTATAAAACTCTATCAGGGATACCATTGCTGTATTTAACAACAAGGGAAGATAAAACCAATAGTATTGTTTTCGCCTTTTTCATAAATGATTATTAAAGATACTATATGAGAAAAGGGATAAATAAGTATATTTTTCCAGAAATTAAAAAATTAGCCAGTAAAAGTTAATTGCCCTGTAAATAAGAAGAACATCAATAGAAAATGAAAATTTGCCTGAATTATGTCTAAGCTTACAATTTTCTTTTTTTGATATGGTGAGGCTTCTTATGTAAAAACAAGCCATAAAATAACTTGATTTGTTTTTATTACACTTGATTATATATTTATTTAGTGTATCATTGTGTTCGATGGTTAAATTTTCTATAAATGGGAGGTTATATACAATGTTGACTGATTTACAAAAAAAATTTTTCTCACGGTTACAGATATCTCCGAAAGAAGATGTAAGCTTTGAAAATTTACATGAAATTCTTCAGCAAATGGCATATGTAATATCTTATGAAAATTTAGACGTTATGAACAAAAATATCCGGAAAATTACTAGAAAAAATGTTCAAGAAAAATTACTCCTAACTCAACGCGGAGGACTATGTTACGAGCTCAATACCGTATTATATTATTTTTTACTTGATTGTGGATTTGATGTCTATCGTATATCTGGTACGGTCTACGATTTAGGTGGTGATAAGTGGAAGCCTGACGATGGACATGTGATTATTATTTTAAATTATAATAATCAGAAATATATTATAGATGGGGGGCTTGCCTCACATCTTCCATTACACCCAGTTCCATTTAGTGCTGAAGTGATCTCATCTCAAACGGGAAAATATCGTATTCGTAAACAGAATACTGAAAAAGGAACTTACCTACTAGAATTGAAAAAAGGAGAAGATGGGGAGAGTGCCCAATTCCTTAATTCTGAACCTACTAATACATGGTGCACTGGGTTTGCGTTTTCATTAGATGAAATAGATACAAACAAAGTAAATGCTATACAAAATATTATTGTAGAGCACCCCGAATCACCTTTTAACAAAGGATACATTGTCTGCAAATTAATTGAAGATGGACATATTTCACTTACTAAAAAAAGTTTTACAGAAACAAGAAAAGGCCAAAAAAGTAAACGAACTATAAATGAAGAAGAATATCAGCAGATTCTTAAAGAAGTATTTAATATTTCTCTAAATAAATACCTCGATAAAATTTTAGAAAGAGACTAGCTTAAACTAACTCATATAAAATTTCTTTGTCGTTTAAAAATAGATTTGTTTAAATAAAATTACATTTTTATACCTTTATATAATTTCAATTGAGATAGTTAGTATACTTTATTTACAATATGTTTTAAGAGTGGAAAAGTATAATTTTTTATGCAGTATTAGAAAAAGCACTCGAAAGAGTGCTTTTTTCATTCATAAAATTATAAATCAATATAGCTATAAAAGTAACTGATTTGTATTTTACTTTTAATAGAATAATTTCGAATAATATTGTATTTTAAGGGGTTCTGGTGCAAAAACTTCGAGAAAATTGCAATGAATCTATAAATCTTGGACATACTGATACTATTACTCTAGAAAGGGTGCGTGATCAGTATGGAAAAGGAGAATTTGTTTAATTGGAAGCATTATCAGCCCGAACTAATCTTATTAACAGTAAGGTGGTACCTGCGGTACCATTTAATTTTTTTATCGCTTCAAAAAGAAGGTCACCATCAACTGCGGTTATTTTCCGTAAATTATTCAAATCAATTATAGGAATGAGAAGTTTAGAAGAAATCGCAAAGGAATATGTTTCAATTGAAATGTGTGAAGGAAGTCATATTTGTTATAAAAATATTATTATTTATAGATATTTACTATAAACTCTGTATATTTTCTATGAATTTTCTCATAGTAAGCGACAAAGCCATATCCTTATTTCTAACAAATGTTGTTTCAATTTTCCCATATTGTTCAGGTATTTCATGCCAATAAATATTGGGAATGTTTGAGAAAAAAGTTAGAGCTGTAACTGGAAGAACCGTAATGCCTAGACCAAGTGATACGCTATGTAAAATCATTTCTAACATATTAAACTCCATAATTTTCTTAAGAAGAATTCCTTCATCTTTCAACCATTTTTCTAAAACAAAACGATAGCCACATCCGGGGCTAAACACTAAAAATGTTTCATTTTTCAAATCTTGTATATCAAATGTAGGACGATTTGAAAATAGAACAAGTGTCTTCGTACTTACCTTATATTGTTCTAAAGAAGAATCTTGAATCGGACTTGTTACAAAAGCACCATCTAGCTTAAATTCTAGGATGTCTAAGATCAGACGTTGACTAACATCAGTTTTTAAAGAGATATCTACATTAGGAAATTGTTTATGATAGCTGGCCAAAATGGTTGGTAAGGGATGAACAGTATCTACAGTTCCAATATTGAGAAGACCTGTGGGATTATTATCATCTGTAAACGTATTTTGTAATTCTTCGAATTCTTTTAACAATTTATTAACTTTCTTAAGAAATATTTGTCCATCACCAGTTAATGTGATACCCCGAGCATGTCGATAAAACAACAATGTATTTAGCTCTTGTTCTAGCAGTTTAATGCGCGCTGTTACATTTGATTGTACATAATTAAGGTTTCGTGCAGCTGCGGTAATATTTTGAACTCTTGCTACGGTTTGAAAAATTTTTAAGTCTCGAAAATCCAACGTTCTCTCCACCTTTATATGTTATTGTGATCATTTTGAATGATGTGTTCCATTATTTTTAACAATTTTTCATAATACGATTGATAAGTATAGAATGTACTAAAGATAGATTTTTAACTCTTAACTGTAAAAATAGCTTTAGTACATAGAAACTATGGGGGTCTCAATGTACTAAAGCTCAAATATACTAATACATTTATACTTTAAAGAGCTTAAACTTTAAATAATGATGGCTATGTGTTTTGAATTTTTCTTGAATTACATTATTACTTACGACAATATCTTTAATCAACGTATAACTTTTATTTCGCATGTTACAATTATACATTTTTGGAATAAACAGATTTATATAAAAAAATCAGTCTGTTGAGAACTTTTATATAAATTCTACGTATTAAATATTTATTTTTCACATGAATTTACACCCTAAATTTTTTCTTGAAATATACATCTTTATATAATCTTTATATAAAATTTATGTTGTTTTCTGTTGCATATGTTTTTATCTAGTGAGTATGGAAATTTTATTATTGGAAAATTTTCAAATAGTTATTGTAGACATAATGTAAATGCAGGGGGAAATACTTTTGGGTTACGTGATGGGGATTTTTTAAGGATATTAGTTCATTGTATTGAGTATTAAAAGGAGATTAATATGAAGCAATCAAAAACATTACAAAAAAATAAGGTATCTATAAGGTTAAATATACTATTTTTGTGCATTTTTTTATCATTTTCAGCTATTATCATTCGGCTTGGAAAAGTACAAATTGTTGACGGGGAGGGTTATAAGAATGCAGTTGAAAAGCAAGAAAATGCGACGGTTAGTACTTCTGTTCCACGTGGTCAAATTTTTGATAGGGAAGGTGAGAAAGTGGTTAATAATACTGCTGTTCGTACCATTTCGTATACAAAGGGGAAAGATATCACTTCTGAAGAAATCTTAAAAATAGCAAAAAAGCTCTCGAAAATACTTGAAATAACAGAAGAAGATATAAATAGGTTGACTGAAACAGACAAAAAAGATTACTGGATGCAGTTAAACAAGGAAAAAACGAAAAAAAAGATTACAAAAAAAGATGAAGAAAATCTACGTAAACAAAATATTGAAGGAAAAGAATTTGATAAGAAAATAGATGAATTGAGACGAGGACGCGTCACAGCAGAGGAATTGAGTGAATTAAGTCCACAAGACTTAAAGATATTAAATATTAAAGGGAGAATGAATTCAGGTTATAAAATGACACCACAAATTATAAAGAAAAATGTATCTGAGAAAGAATACGCTACAATTAGTGAAAACTTATCGGAATTTCCAGGTATTGATGCAACTATTGACTGGGAACGTAATTATGTAAATGGTGAATTATTCCGTTCTGTACTAGGTAATATAACAAGTACTGAAGAGGGGCTTCCAAAAGAAAATTTAGATTACTATTTAGTTCGTGATTACAATCGCAATGATCGTGTGGGAAAGAGTTATATCGAGCAACGATATGAAGACGTACTACATGGAACTAAGGGAGAAGTTAAGAATGTTGCTGATAAAAAAGGGAATGTTATTCAAACGGAAACGATTTCTAAAGGGAAAAGTGGCAATAATTTAATTATGACAATTGATATGAAATTACAGAAGGCGGTAGAAGAAATTCTTGAAAAGCAATTAAAAGCTTATAAGGGGTCAGAGCCTCTTTTAGATCGGGCATTTGTAGTGATGATGAATCCGAATACTGGAGAAGTATTATCTATGGCGGGTAAAAAATTAGGGAAGAAAGATCGGAACATAGAAATAGCTGATTATGCTTTAGGTACGATGACGAGCTCATATGAACTTGGATCAACTGTAAAAGGTGCCACAGTGTTAACGGGATTTGAAACGAAGGCTATTACACCTGGTACAAACTTTAATGATGCGCCTATGAAGTTTAAAGGGACAAAGGAGAAGAAATCTTGGAAAGATTTTGGGATTGTTGATGATTTAAGAGCCTTACAAGTTTCTTCTAACGTCTATATGTTTAATACGGCATTAAAAATAGCAGGAATAGATTACGTACCAAATAGCTCATTAGATATAAAGGCAAGTGCATTTGAAAAAATGAGATATTATTTTGGGCAATTCGGATTAGGGGTTCCAACTGGAATTGACCTCCCAAACGAAACATCTGGAATAATGAAAAAAGAAAATTATCAACCAGGTTTCTTGCTAGACTTAGCTATCGGACAGTACGATACGTATACTCCTTTGCAACTTGCACAGTATGTTTCTACTATTGCAAATGGAGGAAATCGATTGAAACCACAAATTTTGAGGGAAATTAGAGAACAAACTACAAAAACTGAAGACATTGGTAAAATTGTGAAATCAATGGAACCAGTTGTATTGAACCATGTAGATATGAAAAAAGAATATATAGATCGAGTAAAGGAAGGGTTTAGACGTGTATTTCAAGAAGGTGACGGAACTGGTGTGAGTACTTTCAAAAACCTTCCTTATAAGCCTGCTGGTAAAACTGGGACAGCACAAACAGTTTATGGCGGTGATGATAATAGTGTTGGTAAGGATCAGGAAGGCAATCGTGTTCGTTGTTATAATTTAACTTTAACAGGGTACGCTCCATATGATAAACCAGAGGTGGCATTTTCTGTTGTTGTCCCATGGATAATTAATGACAAAGGCAATAAAGTTAATTCAATAATTGGTAAAGAGGTTTTAGATGCGTATTTTAATTTAAAAAATAATCAGGAGAAGTATGCAAACTAAAACTATGTAATAAGGAAGTAGAACCAAATTGACTTAAGGCAGTAATCTGAATGAATACTGTAGAAAGACATGGAATTGGGAACTATTTTTAAAGTATGAAATAACTTGATAGCGATGGGAGACCGTAGCTATCAAGTTAAAACTTTAAGTCTCCCTAAATGGAAAAGTTGAGTTTTTTATGGCACCGAATTTCATATTTATCGTTTTGGGAAACTTGTTCTGCTAGATTTTCAGGCATAGAGTAGGGCCACTATTTATAATGATTTATTACTTATATAAGACTATTTAGTGTGAATGAAAAATTTATCTATCATTTTTTATGTGTCGTTTATTAAAAGTCTAAATTAGATCAATTAATTGCGATAAAATCCGGTCAAAAATAATGGAATTTTAAGAACAATAAGGTACATTAGTCAATGATTTTAGTTTAAAATCTATTGACTTTGGTGTAAACGGGGGAAGATTGATGAACAACAATAGAATAAATGAGTCAGTTGAAGAAGCTGATAAAAAAAGAGTAAGATCAAGCGAATGTTTTACAAATTGGAAGTTTATTGCAGTGGTTGGTGGTATAATCACACTTCTCATTGGGGGAATGATTTGTTATCAGGCAACTCACTTCAATTCGAATGTTACGATTAACGACAAAAAAGTCAGTGGTCTGAGCGCTGATCAGGCAATACAGAAATTAAAAACATCTGGACTAGCAAACAAAGTCTATGTAGACCAACAACAAATTTTAGATGAAAAAGAGACAAAAATGGAACTTGCAGAAAAAGATTTGCCTCAAATTAAGAAACTATTAAAAAGCCAGTGGACACTTGTCCCTTCCTCAAAGGAAAAGAATTATTCATTGTTACCAGAAAAGGCAGAACAATATCGTAGTAAAACGATGAAAAAACTTGTAGAAGAAAAGCTCATCTCTATGAATAAAAAATTAAAAGCGCCTCAAGATGCCATGGCGAAGCTTGAACAAAGCAAAGTTGTTATCTCCAAAAGCGTTGAAGGAAAACAGTATGACATTATGAGTTTACTGAAAGATTACGACAAGCAGAAGCATAAAAGCGAAATTCATTTGAAGTCTGCATACTTACAGCCTATTAAAGAAGACGATCCGATTATCAAAAAAGAGGAGAAAGCACTACAAAATCTTCTTCAGCAGTCCGTTGATTATAAAGTGCAGAATGAAGTTTATCCTTTAAAAGCGAAAGGTTTAATTCAAAATGCCTCTATGTCAAAGGATATGAAAGTTACTATCGATGTGAGCAATATTAAGAACAAGGTTACTGAAATTAACAATGCTAAATCAACATTAAATAAAGATTTTACATTTAAAACTCATTCTGGGGCGGTCATATCAGTAAAAGGACAAGGCTATGGCTGGGCACTGGATGTTGAAAAAGAAACAAAACAAATTCAACAAGGCTTTGAGAAAGGCGAAAAATCACTTTCTACTTCTAATATTCACGGAAATGGTTGGAAGAAGGAAGGGATCGGCTATGAAACAACATCGAATAATGGCATCGGAGACACGTATGTGGAAATTTCAATTGCAGAGCAACAAATTTGGATTTACAAGGATGGAAAATTAGCAGTTACAACAAATGTAGTAACTGGGAAACATAGCACGGGTGAAGATACTTCACCAGGTGTGTGGTACGTTCTTTATAAACGATCACCGTATACACTTAAAGGTAGCGCAGTAGGTAAAGGTGATTATGCAGTTAAAGTAAATTACTGGGTTCCATTCACAAATAGCGGTCAAGGATTCCACGATGCTGGCTGGCGAACAAACTGGGCAAATAATGCCTATTTAACTGGAGGATCGGGAGGATGTGTTAACCTTTCTCCTAGTATTGCAAAAAATGTGTATGATAATTTAAGCACTTATGAACCGGTTATCGTGTACTAGTAAATATCAATCTCGTGTGAGGCGATGTATGTATTAAGAAATTAAATTTATAAAAGAATCAGTGAAATCAATATGGAGGATGGGATGGAACTTTAATTAGCTGGAATACTACGAATCATATAGAAAAAGTTGAACAAGCAAATAATCAACACGAAAATAATGCTGATGTATGGATTTGGTCTAAATTAGACGAGTAAACGTTTCGTTTATGTATGACTTTTGAATCGGTACTTTTGTATTCAATCCAGATATGAAAAGTATACCGTGTGAATTTTAAACATATTAAGCAAACTACATTATTGTAAGTAGGTGAATTTTTTCTTAAAAATTGTAGGAGTTTCCCTTGCATTTTTTCCCTGTTTTTGAATTCATGATGTGTGATGAAATGGTTCAATGCATAATAGTAAATATTGCATATCGATAGCACGATTTTTTACACATACGATTAATACGTGTAAGAGTCGTTTTTATATAATCTTGATATAAATTTTACTTTGTCTTTCTATAAATATGATTTTATATAGATATGAACAAATTAAACTCTCCTTAGAAAGTAATAAGGAGAGATACTCATGAATAAAATTAGAACGACAATATTCTGTTTATTCACTCTAGTGGTGTTAGGTACAAGTATTGAGATGTCAAATAATGATAGCCCTACAATTACTAATAAACAACGTGCCTTAGCAAATGAAGTGAAGCAAAGATTAGAAGTAGAAGAAAAGCGTAATGTATCTGTAGAATCCGCCAATGAAGTGGTAGTTGAAAATGAAAATGTGCCTATAGGACAAGAGAAAGAAATTGCAAGGCCATTGGATGTTCCACTGATTTTACAAAAGCCAGAATTGATGCGTGGTTGTGAAGTAACGAGCCTTGCAATGGTACTACAGTTTTCAGGTGCGCAAGTCGACAAGATGGAGCTTGCTTCAAAAATAAAACATGTACCATTTCAGAGAAATGGTTTGAAGGGAAATATGCATAAAGGGTTTATCGGGAATATGGCTACTTTTGATAAACCTGGATTAGGTGTATATGTGGAACTGATTTTAAAATTGGCAAAGTTATATGTCCCAGAAGAAAAAGTGAAGGATTTAAGCCACAAAGAACCTCAGCAAATCTATGAGGCGATAGATCAAGGGTTCCCTGTATGGGTATTAACAAATGCTCGTTTTAAACTGTTACCCGATGATCAATTTTATACATGGAGAACATACGAAGGGGAAATGAAAGTGACATATCATCAGCATAGTGTCGTAGTGACAAATTATGATGACCAATATGTATATATTAATGATCCGCTAAAGACAGAGAAACATATAGCGATTAATCGAGATGATTTTGAACAATCATGGGTTCAAATGGGAAGGCAAGCCATGACCATTTCCATATAGATAAGCATAGATCGGATGAGAATTATATGAAAAAAGTGTTGATTATTGAAGATGAAAAAATCATAAGAGAGGCGGTAGCACAATATTTCTCTCATGATGGATATGAAGTAATAACAGCGGAGGATAGCCGAATAGGATTAGAATTATTTACTGCACATGATGATATCAATTTAATTATATTAGATATTATGCTCCCAGTCATGGATGGATGGTCAGTGTGTAGACGTATTCGTAAGAACTCTACTGTTCCTATTATCCTATTAACAGCTCGAAGTGATGAGGATGATACATTACTTGGGTTTGAACTAGGAGCCGATGATTATGTAACAAAACCATTTAAACCAGCTATTTTACTAGCGAGAGCAAAGCGTTTATTCAAAGAGACAACTCAAATTGTACAATTCCAGGACTGCATTGATTTATGTGGTATTTATTTAGATAAATCGGCATGTTCTGTTTCTATAGATGGAAAAAAAGTAGATTTTACACATACAGAGTTTGAAATTTTACTATCGTTAATGCAGCATAAGGAGCAAGTATTGACAAGGGACACGTTAATTACGAACATTTGGGGATATGATTATGTTGGAGATGATAAAACATTAACTGCACATATGCGTAATGTACGTGTGAAGCTAGGCGACAGGGCAAAACATATTACAACTGTTGTTCGAACGGGCTATAAATTCGAGGTAGACAGAAGATGAGAAAGAAAATAGTTTTTCAATTGTTTTTTCTAACGTTTTTATTATGCTGTATGATTATTGCTGTTATATTTTTTGGACAAATGTATGTGATGAATTACTTGTATATAGATAAAGAAAAAGAACATGTTCAGAAGCAATTACAACAGTATAATACATTTTATGAAGCTTATAAACAGGATGAAAATAAACTGCAGAGTAAAGAACTCTCATATGAAAATCAGAAAGGCATTATGATTGCAAGGCTTGATGAAGCAGCAAATATTAAGAAATTACCGTCAGGAGATTATTATATAAAAGCGATAAATAAAAATGATCCAAGTCGAACATCTAAAGTTGTATTTAATAATTTAATTAATGCAAAGAAAGATATGGATCCTAATTTCAGTATTTTAATTACAAGTTTAATTAATAAGACGACCAAAATAGCTATTATGGATACTGCAAGTAAAGGGTCAAATAAAGACATAGTTATTCCTACAACATTAAAAATAAAAGGTTATGATGGAGGGTTTGTCTCGCCTACCTATTATCAAATAGACAAAATCATGATGTCAGGTGTTAAAAATGGGATGAAGATTTTTTCAAAAGAAGAAAGCGAAAAATATTATTTTTTAGAAGGAATTGTAAAAGAAATAAGTTTCCCAGTTTACTTCAATTCAAAAATTGATAACACATTATATAGTAACGAAGTGTTTGCAAATCGTATTTTACAATTTCAATCGGAGTGGATTACCGATAAAGTGAAATTAAACGGAGAAGAATGGGTACAAAACGAGATTAGTATAAATGGAATCAAGTATTTAGAAACCATTAAACCAATATTAAAAGATGGACAAGTGAAAGAATTTATTTATTCATTGTCTTCTCTACAGCCAATTACAAAAGCAACAGATATAATGAGTGATTACTATGTATATATTATTGCATTTGTGCTGGTTCTATCGCTTATTGTGGCTTTCTATTACTCAAGAATCATTACAAAACCATTATTGAAAATTAATGAAGCAACCAAAAAAATCATGGAATTTGAGTTTGAAGACCAGCTTTCTATAAAGTCTAAAAATGAAATTGGGGAGCTATCCTCCAATATTAATCAGCTTTCAGAAAGAATGGAAGGGTATATCAATCAGTTGAAAGAAGATTTAGAAAAAGAAAAGCAATTAGAACAAACAAGAAAAGATTTTATTGCAGGTGTTTCACACGAATTGAAGACACCACTCAGTGTCACGCAAGTATCGGCATCTATGTTGCAAGACGGGCTTGCGCCTGAAATGAACCAATATTATTGGGAAGCGTTAGAAAAAGAAATAGAGAAAATGAATATACTGATTGATGAGATGCTCAATTTGGCTAAATATGAATCAGGAACGTATCAAATACAGATGGAGCAAGTTAGTATAGGGGATTTGATTCAACAGGCTGAAAAAGATCTACACACTCAAATTGATGAAAAGTCACTGCAAATCAAAATGAATATTGATGATGTGCGTGTGAAGGGAAAGGCTAATTTATTGGAACAAGTGATAACGAATCTGTTTACGAATGCAATTCGTTATACAGATTCGAGACGAATGATTGTGATAGAGGTAATAGAAGAAGAACATGGCGTATATATAGGGTTTGAAAATAAAGGATCGCATATTGCAGAAGAAAATATAGAGAAAATATGGGATCAATTTTATAGAGTGGATAAATCAAGAAAACGAGTATGCGGTGGTACTGGCCTAGGTCTTTCGATTGTAAAGAACATATTCGAATTACATGCTGCAGAATACGGTGTAACCAATACGGAGGATGGGGTATTGTTCTACTTCCGTTTAGAAAAGTGGGATACAAAACAGTAACGTGCTTTTAGCTTCAAAAATAGTCTAAATCCTTAAGTTGATGGATGTGGGGTACCGCCACATCCATCAAGCTAAGCCCGTGTAACGTCAATGATAAGCAAGATTGTTTCTTTTTTTCGAAAGTCTATACGTAGATGCTTTAAAGATTTGCATACGAAATAAACCCTAACGGTTTTCCTTTTTTGAATTAAGCTGCTTTGTTATCAGACATGGTACAATTATAAACAACACCTAATATATCAAAGACTGTTTTCTTCTCATACCTATGGGATTTTCGCCCGTTTTGCTGTAGGAGATTGAACAGGCGAATGAGAATCTTTGATAATTCTTGGGTGTCTTTCTGTATGGCTTGATAAATAAGAAAAAAATAATCTCTAATCATATATATGGCCTTATATTCACTCAGCTCTCGTTTCTTTTTCATAAGAAGTAATTGACGCATTTGAAACATAGTAGAAGAACAGAGGAGAATGGCGATCAGTTGCCCATACAAATGGCATTCTAATCTTTCTCGTTTTATCTTTTTACAATGGTGAATATGAAAGAATGATTTCCATGTTTTAAATAAAATCTCGATTTGCCAACGTAAAGAGTACCAATCATGTACTTGTCCCATCGGGACAATATTTGTAGAGGTATTTGTCATATATACATTGATACCGCTTAGTCGTTTACTACGAGCAGAATACTTTGTTCCCTTCTTTTTTTCTCTTACAGCCTGATCTTGTAATCGTTTTTGTTGCTGTTCTTCTGTAAGTCGATGAACAATTACACGAGCTGGCACTTTATCAATCATTCCTACATAAGCATCAGATATTTCGTATGTTTGCCCTGGTTGAAGAGAAATCATTAATGCCTCTATATCTATCTGTTTATATTCTGTTTTCTTCTTTAGTTTTCCATTTTGATAATAATCAGGATTAGGATTTTTTTGATAAATATGTGTATTTGATTTAATACGAGAGATATAGTAAGCCTTTTTATCTTGTATATGTTGAAGATCTTTCAGATGAAAATAGCCTAAATCCCGAATACACAAATCATTTTCTTTCACGGTTGGAACACACAGAGAACCATAGGTTCGATCATGTTGTTTTCCTGGACCTGTATGAATATGTAAAGACTGTCCACTTAATAGATCATACTCCAATTGAATTTTTAATCCCGCTGTATGGCTGCATCCTCCAGCACCTGGATAAACGCTTGAAAAAGAATTAGGTAGTTGAAATGCAGTTGAATCTAGAATACGAATACGTTTGAAAGCAGAAGTATAGGGAGAGGAAAACGATACAGATGAAGCTAATTTTTTGTTTAGTAGTTTGGCTAATATATGTTGTAAAAAGTGAACAGCTTCCTGATTAAATCGTTGATTCAGTCCTTCAGGACTGATAAGCACTTTAGTTGATGCTTCTAAACAGCTAGATAGCTGAGTTAAAGAAGTCGTAGCAACCTTTTGGCTCATCCACACACATAAAGCGATTAAATCCTTTGCTTGGTATTTACTCAGTCGCTGAACAAAACCAACATCTCTAGCAAGATCCTGTAAGGCATTTGGAGATAGGACACTTTGAATCTCTTGAGCAAATAGTTGTAATTCGTCAGACACAGAAACAGACATAAAAAACGCCATCCTTTCCTATGATTCTACAGAAAGAATAGCGTATTTTTTCATTTTAGGGGGCATTTCTTTTTATTAACTTGGTAGCGATATGATGATACCCCCTGTAAGTGAGAATTAAAGCTGTGTTTATGCTTGATGTTTGAATGTAAACAATTCATTTTCAGGTACCTGCAAAACACTCTTATTAGTATTTTTAACAGAGATACTGGCAGTTCTGTTTCTTTCTAAAGAATCTTGAATACTATCAGTTATTTTATTCGCAGCTAGAACAGTCAAACTAAAAAAGATTATCGGAACCATTGGAATCCAAGTATCAGCAGATAGAGAAGGATAGTACATCCCAATTAAACCAGTCCACTCATGTGTTACAGAATCAGCCTCATCACCATAAAGAACTGTTCCACCAAAAAACAAATTTATTAAACCTAAATGAAGCAACAATGTTAGTGTTTGTACGAATTGTTGCATAAGCATTATTATAAACGTTGGAACCAGGTGAGGAAGAATGTGCTTAACAACAATGTATAATTTTCCGCCACCGAGGATCTTTGCAGCTTCAACAAACTCTTCAGTTTGCAATTTCCTTACTTCATTTGCAACATATAATGATAGAGTCGGAACACTTAAAAGAACAATCACAGCCAATTGGAATAGAAGTCTTTGATAAAATGGAGCCGGTATCGTCCCATTTTCATAAATAAGTACTTCTGATAATATGAAATAACAAATCATAACCATTGGTACGATTGTAAAACTATCAAAAAATGCTTCAATTTTTTTAAACCCTCTTTTAACATATGCACCAAGTAAAAAACCGATTATAACGCCTAACACCATGCGTAATATGGCTACTACGATTGCAAACCCAATAGTCCATTTTGCCCCTTCAATTATCAGATTGAGTAAGTCGTATCCCGCTCTGTCGGTACCAAATAAAAATTGCATTGAAGGTGGAAATGGAGGCACTTCAGGATAACCAGTTTTATCATATTGAAGGATTACCTTATGTATATTTCCGTCATTAAAAATAGTATTTCCTATACTTAGGACCATTAATATTGTTAAAAATAAACCACCTAACCAGAACCGTTTATCACGTTTTAAATAATTCCACATATTATATTTTCTCCTTCATCGCAGTAGGTACCAACCAATGGAAACATTTAAAAAATAAGAATATAGGTAAGTAAATTAATATTAATCCAACCGTGAATACCTCAACACTTTGGTATTCTTTAATAAAAACAAAGAATCCGAGAGTATTGAAAATCGATTCTATTATGTATAAGTTAGAGAGCATAAACCATATATTAGCTTTTACAAAGAACAAAGTACTTAATAGAACGTTTCTTAGTACATGGTGGTTTAAAATATGAAGACGATCCATACCCTTTGAAGCAGCGAACAACACATAATCCTTTCTCAACTCATCCTCAAATCTTAGAAGTAAGAACTTAACAAACATGATAACGGTAGGTATACAAAAACAGATAATCGGTAAGAGTCGCACCTTCTGGTCTCCAATTCCTGCTACTTGTGCTGCCATAACACCAGTTTTCTGGAATATCCATACCACCAACAATTGGGAACCAACAATAAACAATATGTCAGGTAAAGATTGAAGAAATAACATGAATTCTTTAATCCTATTCTGCCATTTTTCGTTAACCCTTAAGATTACGTGTACTAGTATAAATGACACTATTAATGAAACAATCAGTGAAATTGAGAGTATAACCATCGTCTCTTTATAGTGAAAAAATATTTGTGGGAACAAATCCTTTTTAATCTTCATACCATATTGCATAGATGAAGCATGTAGTATTATCTTCTCGCAAATTTTATAAATACTACTAAAATACTCTGGAATATCTATTGAAAGCCCTTTGAATAGAATTGGTAGAGAGCCAACCGCTAGTATACCGACAAACGACAACAATAGATGAATAATTAGCTCCCAGCCTGATACAATGATTTTCTTCGACACAGAACCACATCCTTCTTACTTAATTTTCCACTCTCAATAATAGATTTAATTTTCAGAGATGTAAACCCTTATATCGGTATAGGTAAACTTTCAACGGGGCATTTACAAAAATATGGTTTAATTCAAAATTGAATTAAACCATATTTTTGTAAACACTAAACTTATAAACTTGGAGATCTATTATAGAATTGGCTAAAATCTAACATCATTTAGAGCATCGTTATTTTAAAGTCCTTGATAGTTTTGTATTTCCTATGATAAGGGAAGTCCGTGAAAAAACGGATGATCTTTAGCCTATTCTATTACCGTTGAGGAGTTTGAAAAGGCCGTAATGGAACTTCTTACAGGGGTACCGTCACATTGCTATCTGGTAAAAAAATACAACTACCTACAATGAGATTTTGTGCTAACTTGTAATAAAAAGCTTATTTTTTCGTTTGGGGGGTATTTGCTTTTCTTAGCTTGATGGTGATGTGGTACTACCCCATGCCCATCAACTTAAGAAATCCGACTACCCCCAAGTGTAAAAAAACGTTATTCTTTCTATTCAAGGTGAACCACAATTATTTGGTAATTGTACAATGACAATAAAGTTGTTTAATTCACAACATAGTCATTTAAAGAATAATAAAGTTATTTAAAAATCTTTCTATCAAGTGGTCAAAAGGTATTTTCAACTTAGTACAGAACTATATCATAGTAGGTTGACATAAAATAGGTTGGATAAAATTGATATGAATAGGGAGAAAAATTTCAATGAATTGCTTAGTTGCAAAGGGTAGTATTTATTATGAAATCATAGGGAATGGCTTTCCGATATTAATAATGCATTCAATGGGTACAGACCATAAATCTATGAAAGCTTGGATAGAGCCAATTTTTGATAAGATTCAGGGTTTTCAGAGGATATATATAGATTTACCTGCTCACGGTCGAAGTTTAATTGACGAAAATTTCAACTCTTCAGATGATATGCTTTTAAATATTTTGAACTTTATTGATATGACAATTCCTAACCAAGCATTTTCTCTTATTGGTTTTTCATATGGAGGATATTTGGCACAAGGTATTTTGCACCATAGACATAAAAATGTAAAGAGTATTTGTTTGCTGGCCACTTCACTTCATTTGAAAGATAGGAATCTTCCTAAAAAAATAGTTATTACAAAAGATGAAGATTTATTAACAGAATTGGATTCTGATATAAGAATGGCTTTTGAAACATTAATGAATTATCAAAATAAAGAGAACCTTAATTACTTTTTAAACGAAATCCAACCTGGACGATTATTAGCTAATAAAAATTTTTTAATGTCAAATTGGAGAGAGAAAGGGTATTTTCTTTCTGAAGAACCGCTTAATGATGTAAGTACACTTACACAACCTGTACTCATCATTCTAGGGAAACAAGATTCAATCTGTGGTTATAAAGATCACTTTTTTCTTCTAGAAAAATTTCCGAATGCTACGTTTTCCATTTTAGATGGTGCGGGTCATATGCTTCAAATAGAAAAACGTAAAATAGTACAAGAACTAATCAAAGACTGGCTAATTAGGAGCAATTCGGTTTGCGAATCAAGCAAGTAAATACAATCAATATCTTTTTCAACCCAATTTCCATATCTGTTGCCTGTCAGTTCATTTTGTTATTATTCAACTAACAGGTGCTTTAGTTCAATAAGGATTAAATAACTTTATTATTAATTTTTGAGTGCAAATGCAATTAAATGGATAGAAATTAAACAACTTTAAAGAGCCTTAGTACAATAAAATGTGCAAGGCTTTTATATATTTCATAACAAAATTCAATAACTTTATTATCTCTTTACAGTAAGGGGTACCGCCACATCGCTATCAAGCTAACAAAATAAAATCCCCCCTAAAATGAAAAAATACGCTATTCTTTCTGTAGAATCATAGGAAAGGATGGCGTTTTTG
>NZ_JBIYCZ010000028.1:0-29772 GCF_044908245.1 Bacillus sp. RC242 | reverse complement strand
GCTCTGCATTAGTATATTGAGCTGAACTAGTAGTATGAGAAGGTGCAGGGATACCTGGCTCTGCGTTAGTATATTGAGCTGAACTAGTAGTATGAGAAGGTGCAGGAATACCCGGCTCTGCATTAGTATATTGAGCTGAACTAGTAGTATGAGAAGGTGCAGGGATACCTGGCTCTGCGTTAGTATATTGAGCTGAACTAGTAGTATGAACGGAAGATACAGTTGACTCAGATTTTGCTAATGCTTGATTTGGAAATAGAGACGTGTATGTGATAAATATAGTACCTACTATAGAAAGAACTGCAGATTTTTTTAACATTTTAATAACACTCCTTTAATTGGTTTTCTTAATTTCAATAGTAAAGGATAGGAGTGGTTAAAAAGAATAAGTTAAAAAACGCCATTTTTTAACTTATTTTTCATGTATTAAAAGATGGTAATTTAACAAGAAAAAAGCAAGTGTATAAGCAAAGAAAATCCTCCATATGGAAGATTTTCTTTGCTTATACACTTGCTAAGGCGATTTTGAAATATTTAGCAGACATTTTATATGATCGGTTATTGTAAAAATGGTCTCCTAATTCATTAGCTAGTTTTTGAACTAGAGAATTCTGTGCAGTTTCTTGTCCCAATTCAATAGCTTTTTGCATCTCTTTTTCATAAGAGTAGTGATCCCCATGTGTTTTAAAAATTAAAGCTTTATAGCTGTGCAACTCTATGATAACATAAGGCATTTCGTGCTTGCTGGTAAGATAAAAAGCATCAGCTAATAATTTATTAACTTCTGGCCAATTTTTTAGTTCTATATATATTTCGATTAAATGACGTATAGAATATATTTTATTTGTTTCTTCTTGATGAGACTCGCTCATTATAATACAATTCTGAAAGAATTCAATAGCAGTATTATAATCTTTTAACCCTTGGAAAATCCTCCCGTAATAATGTTTTATAATAGATAGGTAGGCTGAATGGTTTAAAACTGAAACAATTTTTTCAGCTTGTTTTAAATAAGTAAGTGCTTCATCATACATATTATCTAATTCGTATTGTAAGCTTAGAGTGATAAGGGTTGCTGCTATTTGTGAATTAAGATTTAAATGGGTATATATATCGTATGCTTTTTTGCAATACAATCGACAAATAGTTAAATCTTGAGAAACTCGTTGTTTAACTAAACTTAAACTATAATAAAGGTCAGCGCGTTTTAAAGAAATTTCATCTTCCATCAAATTATCAGCTTGTGAAAAGTATGTATTTGCCTTGATATAATTTTGTTTTGTATAAAAATAACGACCACATGCTATAAGATAATATGCATAATCAGCATGCCACTGATCTTCTATGGTCTGAGGTATTATATTAAATGAACGATATAAATAATCTTCTGATTTAGTTAATTCGTTTGTTTTTGTATAATAAGTTATGAGTACACCAAAAATTTTAAGTGTTATAAAGATAGAGTGTGTTTCGCGAGTATGCAATTCTAATAAAGATAATTCTTTTTCTGTAATTTTTGTTTCTTCTTGATATGTATTACATATTTGGACTAGATTTTCTTCAAATCCGCTTATATTTACTTCCACAAGAAAAGAAATATCGATTTCTAATTTTATTGATATGGCTTGTAGAAATGAATAGGAAGGTTTAATTTGTCCATTTTCAATCCTACTTAAATATGGAATAGAGCATATTCCTGATACTAATTCTCCTTGTGTTAATCCTTTGTGAATCCTAAGTTGACGAATCCTTTCCCCTATTTGCATAATTCCACCCCTTGCTTGAATATTCAACATACACAATTGGTTTTATCTGTAATTTTATTTTATCACATAATTTAATTATTTTGAATTATTGGTAGGACCACATCACTATCAAGCTTAAGAGACTAAAATGTTAATGATGAAGAAAAAAAAAGAGTAAAATCTATAATTTTAAGGTGGTATTGGAGGTCATATGAAAACTAATAAACTCAATTCTCCAATGGAAGCAAGTTACAGAAAAATTAAAAACTTTAGGCTGAAATACATTCTACTTAAGAAAAACAACCTACATATATAATTTTTTCTTCTCTTCCACTTCTAAACTTAGTAAATCTATTCTAGAAAGATAGAAATCATTTTCATCTTTCTCTACATTACAACGATAACAATAAACCAAAACTATTCCCCTTCAAAATAGTTTTTTTACTAATAAGCATTAATTTTATAATCTGTTTTTCTTAAATTTCACGTACTATATCTGATTGATAAAATCACATGCTGCAATAAGACCTATTCTAACCCTCCGTTACCTTATCCCCTAACCAAGTAAATTATAATTCCCTTATTTATTCCTCTATCTTAGTGAGTAGTTCTCTCAAGGTCTTATACAATCTCATATTTTTTTAACTTTTCTTCGCAATTAACCTTGACTGGAGGTTTTAAGATTTTTTATCATGTGGGAACGATTATGGAATACGGCTGGAAGACAGAGTTATCCCCTACTTTGAACGATCACAAAAAAATAATCGATCAAAATAGATGGATAAGCGTCTTTGTTTTTTCCATGCGGTCACTTATACGGTATCCGTATGTATAGACCCTGTTCACTCAGCGATTTTCACCGCATACACCCTTTTTTCTATGGCTTGTCCTTGTAATATCGTCCCTACACGACAAACTGAATATACTCCCTAGCACCGTAATGCTAACGATAACCCCCCGAACCTTTTAGAGAATCCTCCCTGGGCAAGTTCTCGCCCCCCCTCACCAAAAGAACAGGATTCCAGTGAGGGGTGCTGTTTTTGTAGGCGTATACTCTGTACCCCCTGCACGACCAACAGCTAGCCACACCGTAACACGTTCCCGCCAAATGTATGCAGCACGGAATCACGGCTTATCAGTTTTTATTTACGTGGTTTCAGGCAATTCCACGCGAACAAAAAACAAAAAGGCATCTCCAATTCCTAAATAACCTGTACATTCACAAGACTTCTAGGTTTAGAGATGCCCGTTATATATCTTTTGGACTACAAAATAATCAATTCTAGCATTTACTAGTTGAATTTTAGCCAAATCATAGATAAAATGGGTATATCAAATAAGCCTAGTCGAAAGATATAATTGTTTAAGGATAGTGGTGGTACACTACTTAAACCTAATTCCTGCTTGGTTTCAGGTTATCCTAGTAAGTGTTGGTATCAATTACTAGAAATGAGTCATTCCCGCTAAAGGTTGGTAGCCGATAGCATATGGGAGTGGCTTTTTTATGTTCTGTTCATATTCAATTGTTCTATCGATCTTCATTTATTTAAAATATCAAAATATGTTTTGTTTTGTAGAATGATGCTTGTTGTTTATTACGTTACAACAAGCTTTTTTGTTTGTAAACAGCGAAATGACAACTTAAAACTACGCATAAGTAGAAATGTAGAACTACGAAAAAGTGTAAAAGTATACTTTTCTACCTGACTTTCAAATTCAGTATACCCCTCCCAACTTACGCATAAGTAGAAATGTATACTTTTAACCCCATATTTTATATTCATTCATCCTTAGAAATTGTAATTAACCCTTAGTTACCAGTATATAGAGAAAAACCACATAAACTACGCGTAAGTAGAAATGTATACTTTTCTATCTTCAAAATTACCCATCATATAAACTACGCATAAGTAGAAATGTAGAAAAGTATACTAAAAAATCTTACGCTTTAGTATACTTTTCTACTCTTTCGATAAATCCGTTTAAAAAATATAAACTTTTCTACGGTATACTGTTGCGAATATTGTATGTAGATGTTAAATTTTACTCAAAGGTATACTTATTCGGAGTTTTATGGAGGGATGTCGAAAATGACTAGACAAGCAACTACATACGTGATCGGTAACTTTAAAGGTGGAGTTGGAAAAACAAAAACAGCAACAATGTTAGCTTATGAAGCAGCTACTGTATTTAATGAAAAATGTCTTTTAGTGGATATGGATCCTCAGGGTAACGCTACAAGAGTCCTTGCAAAAACAGGTGACATTGAACAAATAGACAAGTCTATTACGGATGCATTTCTAAATCAAAATTTAGAGAATGAGATTATTCCAGTCATCGAGAATTTGGACATTGTTCCATCTAATACATCATTTAGAAAACTATCAAAACTCCTCTTTGATATGTTCCCAGAGGATGAACTCGCACAAATTACATATTTAAAGAAATTACTTGAACCATTAAAAGATAAATATGATCGTATTTACATTGATGTACCACCAACAATCAGTGACTACTCAGATAACGCTATGATAGCAGCTGATTATTGTATCATCGTTCTACAAACACAAGAGTTATCTTTAGAAGGTGCTCAAACATATATCGCTTATATGCAGTTCTTAGCAGAAACTTATGATGCAGACCTACAAGTTTTGGGTATTATTCCAATGATGCTACATCAAGGAAAACGAGTGGATAATAAAGTATTACAACAAGCTCAGGAAATGTATGGTGGAAACGTTCTAGATACAATCGTGAGATATCAAGAGCGGCTAAAAGTGTACGATATTGAAGGAATCCATAAAAATGTTAACGTTAGCGGAAATATTGATATGTGGGATAAAAAGGCTCATCAACTATTCATCGATGTTCTTAGCGAACTTAATGAACATGAAAACTATTTTGCTACTATTAATGCTTAAGGAGGGGGTTCATAATGCCTAAAGTACCATTTCAGCCTATAGTCACAGAACCTGGAAACACTTTAAATGACAAAGGTGTGCAGATAAAAGGAACTAACGATTTTAGTCGTAATAGTGAGTCCGTTAAGAAGCAAGTTATTAAACCTATCATCAATAAAGCAAAAGTAACTGCTCCTGAGAAGCCAGATCAACGTTTAGTTCCATCTAAAACGGCTAAAATTTCACCAGCTGTTTTATTAAAGCTAAATACACTTAAACCATTTATAAAAGAACAAGAAAGCATGGATAAAGCATCAATTAATAGTATTATCGATATGCTTCTTGAAAGCTATGTAAATACTAAGCTAACAACGAGACAATCTGAAGGTTATAAAGGGATGTACAAGCACCTTTATGAAATGCTGTAAAAGAAATAACAAGCAAAAAGTTTTAAATAGGAGTGGTATCTGTGGAAAATAAGAATAATTCATTTGTAGTAACAGTTACGCCTATTACTGACAACTCAGATTTAACTACGAACACAGAAAAGAAAATACAAGCGGCTGAGAAAAAGAAATTTAAAAACCAACAAGGAAGTATTAAAATTCCTAGCCAATTCAAAGAAGAACTTGAAGCACTAATGAAAATTACCAATACAAAATTCGCTCACGAAATAATTGATTTACTTATAACTCATTATGTAGAAAATGAATTAACTGCAGAGCAAAAAATGAAATTTAAGTTACTGATCGGAATATAAAAAGAAGTATCCCTTGTTCTAATTAGGGGTACTTCTTTTTATTGTATATCTAAAGACACATACAAACTTCAACTAAGTAGAAATGTATACTTTTCTACTTTATCGTACTTTATTAAAACCCCTTACCAGAAGCGCCACCACAGCTTTTTCTTTTCTTTCGTAGCAGCGACTTCATCCCGAAATTCCTGCATTAATCTCTTCGTTTCCTGCATCTCACATAGCGTTTTCATCAACGTCTCATCTCGAGCTTCCAATCGTTTTTCCACTCGCTCATTATGTGCTTCTATGCTCGCTTTAACTTCTTCGTTGCTTTGCTTAGCCTGTTCACTTAATCGTTCTTCCATCACTAATATACTCTGATTCATTTCTTTCGCCATAACGCTGTATTGTTGTTGGAGTTGCTGTTGAGTGTGGAATGGGATTAGATCCGTTTCTTGGGATTCCTCTGTCTCCGCATTTGGATTGGCAATTTCTAATCTCTGCGCAATCATCTTCGCTGCCTTCTCTAGTGTCATGCCGTCATGCTTGCTGAGTTCAATTAACTTCTCAATCACCATAACGTCATGATCTGTGTATTGGCGTCTGCCGCGATTATCCTTCTTTACAGCAAATCCCTCGCGTAATAATACTTCCATGTACTTTCTAAGGGTGCTATCACTTATTCCTAGTCGTTTGTATACTTCACTAGCAGAATAAACAATTTCATCCGTCATAACGTCACAACACCTCCTAATGAGAGTATTCCATGGTGGTTAAGAAATTCCTGCAAAGAAAAAAGCCTTGTTTATACAGGACTTTTAACGGTATTACTTTTCTTTGTATTCTTCGTTGGAGCTATTTATTCGTTTAAATTATATAGGCAGGAATTTAAATAATGCACTTGCAAGAAACAATAAAAAACAGTAGTGATTTTATACACTACTGTTTTTTATTGTTCATTTTCGAATGTAAACTTTTGAATAAAAATTTACATTAAAAAGAAGCATAGAAAAACATTTTATACTTCTTTTTTTATAAACAACTCAATTCCCTTTAATTATTGACTTAAATTCACCAATAATAGAGCTAATCATTTTTTTAAAACTATCATAAAATATAGGCAATAAAATTCCTAATCCAAAGACTAATGATGATTTTATACATATCCCTACAAATATTAAGATAAAACTTATATAGAAACTAACGTAATTTTTATCATCAATCTTTATTTTTTTTTGAAACTATCATTTCCCTTTATCAGATCATCTAGTGTTACATTGTAAAACTCACTAAGAATAATCAAATTATCAATATCAGGATAGCTTTTATCATTCTCCCATTTATAAACAGCTTGTCTAGTTACTCTAATTTTTTTCGCTACATCTTCTTGGGAAAGATTTTGTGATTCACGAAACTTTTTTAATTGTTGACCTAAACTCATCCCCTTCACCTCTTAAAAAATTATTACACATAAAACAATAAAAAATAAAGAAACTATCAGTTCTATACATGTAAACCAATAGTTCACAATTGGGTACCACCAGCATTTCGGAAAAAACCCACGCTAAGCAAAAAATAAAATAAGCTGTCCATATGGGCAGCTTATTTACATAATTTTCGTTCTCGGAAGTTGATCTTGTAGCGCTTTTTCTCGTAATTCACTATGTTTTCCAAAGAAAATAGTGAAAGGCAAGGCGATGAATACATTTACAAAATGACAAAACTGTAAGAATACACGAATGTTTGTAAGAAAGTTCGATGTTTTCCTTTTTCTTTTTTTATTATAGTGAAAAAGAAGAACGAAATATTCTCTTATGTAGGAAAGGAAGATAATAATGATTGATCTATTAAATAAATGGATGTTAGAAAGTACAGGCAATTTCAATATCGTTGTAGGACTTACAGCACTTCTATTTTTGGGTTCAGTAATTGCACTTATTATTATTTACAAAAAAATTGGTAAACCAGATGAAAGAACAAATGCTATTTATTTAAAAATTACTTCTCGTATGTTTACTACTCAAATTCTAATGAATGCTATATTTATTTCTTTAGTTGGTAAAGATATTGAGAATTTCCGTCAAATCTTTATATTATTTGAAGCTTTTGTATTCTTTATTGGAGCTATTTATTCATTTAAATTATATAGACAGGAATACAAATAATTCACTTATAAGAAACAATAAAAAACAGTAGTGATTTTATACACTACTGTTTTTTATTGTTCATTTTCAAATGTAAACTTTCATTTTTAGTTAACTGTATATCCATTGTGTAAACTAAATCGATAAAAAACATGATTTTAACCATTTTTATCATCAAATACACTAATAGGGGTACCGCCAGCATTTTGGAAAAAAACCACGATAAGCAAAAAATAAAATAAGCCATCCATTTGGACAGCTCATTTACATAATTATCGTTATAGGAAGCTAATTTTTAATATTACAGCAATCTCCTCTCTTGTTCAGAGATAAGTGTAATCCACACCGATTAATCATTTTCACCTGAATACACTTTTAAATCTTCCATTGCTATGGCTATAGCATGTTTTTCTGTATCAATTAACGATATTCCTTGTTTAATAGGAGCCCAATGCTTATATCCATAATCCTCAAACCACGCAAAAACTTCTGTAGTGAAAAAGCCATTATTTCGTTTGATAACTTGAACCTTGTATCTTTTGTTTTGGGAAACAATCTCTTTAATGATTTCTGTCATTGTCTATCTCCTTCTACCTTTTATCCAGATTGTACCACATCAAGAATATAGATAATAAAAGGTATTTTGATTGCATATTCTATTCATGTCAGGTTAACATAACGTCCTATTATCGGTACTGAAAAAGGATCTTCGATTGAAGATCCTTTTGTATTTATTATCTTCCACAATCGCGCCCGATTGCGGAATAATGATTTAACTTAGTTGTCATCATATTAATTCCTGAAAATCCACTGTTTATTGAATGATCAAAATCTTTTATTGCGATATTAGATATTTTTCTTTGAAGATGGGACTTAATTGACTCCAAACATCAAATTTATTACCATTTAAATCATAAAAAACAAAGTTCTTTCCAGTGTGTCCTCTGTTCTCGATTTCTCCAACTTTTATTTCTTTTTTAATAAAATCACTATGGATTGATTCAAGTGCATTTAAACCATTAACTTCAAATGTTAAAGAGAAGCGCTCTTCATCACAAAAATCGAAAAAATTTAAGCTTTGATTTGCTTGGGATTTAACTAAAAAAAAACTTTGGTTTGCAAAGTTAAGAATAGCCTTGTCTTCATCTTTATAGCTTAACTCTGCACCTAATTTGTTTACATACCATTTTGAAGAAAGTTCTACATTGGTAACAGGAATATAAATAGTTCCAACCCTCAACAATTTATCTTTCATTCTACTCTCTCCTTTCAGTAATTCAAATAGCATTAATAAATATGTTCTCTTTTTATGTACCTATTGCCTTTGAGAATTTCACAAGCTCGTTCCATTAAATGGCTCTTTAGTTGAAGAAGATCTGAAAGGGTTGAATGCATGCTCTATACAAATCTAGTTCACATAACGCACATTATCGGTAGCAAATAAAACAAACAAACCTTTGATACAATTGGGTTTGTTCGTTTTATTTTTGTATTATTCTATGCATCATTTTATACATTCCTATCCTGGCGTGAGTTTTAGGGTTCTCGTTTGTTACTGGATTAGCCAAAAAACTGTATAAAATCTTGCATACTCTTAGCCTGGTTTTTTTCCGAAATGCTGGCGGTACCCCACAATATACTTTGGCTTTAACTTAACATTTAAAAAGACCTCAAAATATAAAAATTAAAATATCCAATGTAAACTTTTAGATAGAAGTTTACTTCCAGATACCATAAAAAAAGACAGCTTTAACTGAATAAGCTATCTTTTTCATTTCACCTAAGTTTCCACTAATTTGTTGGTTTTAAAAACTTAAATACTAATAATAAAAAGCTAAATAAAATAAAAACTTGAGCGTCTTGACTAGGATTGCCATCATAACTATCTTGTATCTCAGTAATTAATTCATGTGCTTTCATTTATCTCATCTCCTTTTGGTCTATTTAATTTATTAAAACAACAAATTTTGAATTCCTCTTTATAACTTAATATTATAATTATAATACAAAAACTGGAAATATCTATAAAATCCACCTTAAATTAACCTTAAATAATTAGACCTTTTTATCATTCATCAATGTAAACTTTTCATTATTAGTTTACATTCAATTACCCTTAATCATTGACTTCTAGCCAATTCCCCTGATATCCTCATTTTATATAAAAAAAGTATACATTCAAAACACTATAAATAAAGAGGTCTAATCAATGAACAAAAAACCACATCTTATTGATGTACAACCCATCCGAACAAAAGAACAGATTGAAGATATGAAATGGGCTCTCAAACGTCATTGTTCCGAACGAGACTATATTCTTTTTCTTGTTGGAATTCATACAGGTCTACGCGTCAGTGATCTACTCCAACTTGAAACACAAACCATAGTAAAACTAAAACGAAAAAAGAGAAAAGAATTCAAAATCAAAGAGGGTAAAACAAAAAAAGAACGCATGATTAACCTTACTTCTATTTTTGATGAAGTTTATTCCTACGTCCAAACTTTAGAAAGTACCTGGTTATTCCCCTCTCGAAAAGGAGAGAAATCCATTAGTAAGATCCAGGCTTATCGACAATTGCAAAAAGCCGGAGATTTTGCCGGTATAGAATCTATCGGGACTCATACGATGCGCAAAACCTTCGGTTATTGGTTTTATAAACAAACAAAAGATGTAGCCATGTTGCAAGAAATTCTAAATCATAGCACACCACAAATCACATTAAAATATATCGGTATCAATAAAGAAGAAAAAGACAACATTCTTGATACATTTTTTCTTTAATATACTTAACTTCCACATTATTCAACAACTTAAATTAGCGAACTTTAAATGTTCGCTAATTTAAACTAATATATACTATTTATTATCTTCTTTAACAATAGAATTAATTATACTTTGTTTTATTACACCAGGCTTTTCTGTTTTAACATAATTAGGATTTTCTAAAGAAAACTTAATACTTTCTAATGCTTTTATCAAATATAAAATCTTAGAAGACTTCCTACGAAATAACTCTTCTAATAAGGATACTTTAATAGGCATCCAAATCGAAAAAACTGAAATAGCTATTATCAATATCATTGTAGCCAAATACCATATTGCTTTTCCTAAATCATCAATTCCACCATGATTATAAATCCAGCCATTAAATGCTGACCATACCGGAACAGCTAATAAAAAAAACAAAGCAAAATAACTAGATAAGGTATTTAATAAATTCAGTTCATTAACTTCTTCCTTTCTCTCTTTTAACGCATTTAATAAAAAATCCAATGATTTTTCATTAAGTTTTGAATCGCTCCCCAAAATCTTTCTGTCATATAAATAGGTTTGAATAATTAAATAAATAAAAACTTTCCAATGCTTACTTTTAAAAGAAATATTATATTTAGTAATACAAGTAGAAATCGCTAAACGAAATACAAATAAATACATACAACATATAAATAACGTTATATAAACTAAAAAATAAAGTAGTGAAGCATAAAAAGGATCAAAAAAAATATATTGTCTAAAAGAATTATTCAAATAAATAAACACTAAAAACCCAATAAAAACTAAAACAAAAATAGAAATAACACTAAATAATTGTTTTCGAACATCCTTATAAACCAAGTTCCATATATTTAACTTTTTTAAATAAAAATCTAATAATTGCTCTTCAAACATATAAAATACTCCTTAAATTAAAATTTGATCCTATTAAAAACCTATATAGCATGAACTTTTGTTTCTACTTCTTTTTTCTTTTGTTTTTCCTTTTCTTTCAATACATAATCTAACAACTTTTTAAAATATATAATTTTAGATTTATTTTCACTAGACGAATTTAAATTTCTTAATATCCTTATCAGGCCATATGATATCAAAATAAAAATCATTAATTGACCAAAAATATACAATTTGGGATAAATACTAGGTTCAACAAATATAGATATATAATCTTTTAAAATAAATCCAAAAAGTATACCTATCAAATTAAAACCTGCTGACGAACCTTTAGAAGTATCATAAATTTCCTCTAAACTTTCAAGTCTAAAAAGAGCATGATTAAGAACATCTTCATTTAATTTAAACAAAGATTCTTCTTTCTTCTTTACATCTGAAAAATCATCAAAATTTTTACATAAAAAATTTCGATCTATAAAAGAAACTAATTCCTTATCAGAAGAGAGTAAAATTTTATTTATTAATTTATCAGTATTCATAATATAACTCCTATTCATTAAATATTACATTACAAATTTAGCTATAAAAAATAAAAAAGACTCTAATTTAAAGAGTCCTTTTTATTTAATATAACTAAGCACCTCTTTTAGACGAATTCATCGCTATTACATTTAAAATGTAATATACAAATTCATCAATAAATATAACATAAAATAATAATTATATATACAAAAATTGTAAAAACAAAAGAACAAAAAATAAATTGATAGTCCAAAATCCAGCATGCAACACAACGTTGCATGCTTTTTTTATAACGCTACGATGCGTTTCTTACTATTTAATATTAGAATAATTAAAGTAATTGAAGGAGGTACATATATGGACATTGGGAAAAAAATAAAACATTTAAGATTAATAAATAAAATGACACAAGAAGATGTAGCCAGCCAATTATTTATTTCAAGACAAGTTATATCTAAATGGGAACTAGGAAAAAGCCTTCCCGATCTAACCAATTTATTAGCCTTAAGCAATCTATTTAATGTTTCAATTAATTCTTTATTAAAGGAGGATTCAAATTTGCAAAATCAGATAATAAAACAAAGCAATTATAAAAGATATTTACTAATAGCCTCTCTGTATATATATTCATTAATTACTATTGTTGTTATATTTTATTGTCTCATTGCCTTTTTACTTATACCAAAAGACATAAAAACATCAGATCTAAAGGTTATTAATTCCCACTTTTATCAAGAAAGCGATAAAAAAGAAATTCTATATATTTATAGTAAGTTAACACCTTTCTTCTCCAATTACTCAGGAGATTATAGCATTGAAACAAAAGATCATGAAATAAACATTCATGCTCATCGAAATTCAATTCCTTTTAGAAATAAAGACGTTTTATTTTCAATCGAAAAAGATATACCTCACGGGATAGATTGGCAAGAAAAAGATGTTTACATTGTAGACGAAAACAATAACAAAATACTTATATATAACCACAAAAATAAACAACTATATTATCAAACAAAAAATTAAAGTAGGTGATCAAAATTAAAAACATCTATAAATATACTTTTATAATAACCACATTTATCCTTAACATAATCAGTACTCTACTAATTGCAAAGACAGGATTTGCACCAAACGTTATAGTATTTTCTATTAGCTTTTTATTTTTCACCATTTTATTTCAATCAATCACAATTCTATTCATTATCTATATGATTAAAAATGATGTATCTAAAAAAATAAAAATAATTTTATACGTTTTTTTAACACTAGATATATTTATCTTTTTATCTTTACTATACATAGCCTATATCGTAATAACTCAAACCCTATAAAAAAAATAACATACTAATAGCAAGGGAATGCTTGTAGACTGATCTATACTGCATTCCCTTATTGTATGTATGCTATATTCTTATTCGCCTTTTTCTAACAGTAGAACCACGAATCTTGGCGAAGACATTGGTTTTTGCCCTGTCCTGGGGTCCGTCCTCGCTTTTTATTCCACGGTTCCCTTGACCACGAGCCTCCGAACCCTCAAACTCCCAAAGCTAACCCCAGCGGGCAAAAACCGCCCTTCTGGGGCCACCCCTGGCGAGTTTGCATGAGGGTTCCCCTCATCATCAAGGAACTATCGCGGCATAAACGCCAGGACTCAGTTTGTAAATCTCATAATAATTATTTTCCAAATAACCTCGCAAAAAATCCTTTTGATTCCGTAGATGCTGTTAATGATTTTGTTTCTTGTACTTCACGAATTGTTTCAAGTAACTTCTGATCCCGTTTTTCTAACTTATTATCAATATAATCTTGTTGCTTTTGTAATTGTTCAATTAACAATTTATTAAATTCTTCTTGTTTCTCACTATATTCTCTAAGTTTACTAACATCATTTTTTAATGATTTTAATTCCTCAGCTAAAATCTCTCCAGGTTTACTAACATCATTTTTTAATGATTTTAATTCCTCAGCTAAAATCTCTCCAGCTTCTTTACTAGGAACAGGCTTTATACTCTCTCCACCTGTAGCAAAATAATGTTCAATTTGTTTTATTGAATAATTCTGTTCTCGATGTAATTGCTTAACCATCTTCATTTGCTCAAGAGCTTTTTCATCAAAAATATTGTAACCTGATTCATTCTTCTCTAAAGGAATATATGTCTTTAATTCTTTCATCCAATTCCTTATAACATTTGGTGATTCATCTAAACATAATGCAACTTCTTTAACAGTCATCGCTATATAACCTGAGTTTTCTCCACCTAGGTATTCACTTTTATCCATCTTTTTACCCACCTTTAAAACCTAGATAAAAACCTTGATATTTTTAATATCAATGGTTATTTTCAAAAAAATCAACCTTGAAACCTAAATATTAAACCTAGGTTTTTACTAATTCATTCTACTAAGGTTTATATCCTCCTGTCATATAAAAATAACGGATTTTTTCATATTTCCAATTCATACTTCATTTAGCAAAGATCTTAGCCGCACTACAAAAAGTTTTCTAATAACCTTGCAACAAACCACAATCAGAATCACATTCCTATTTTTTTAACATAATAAAATTCAGTTAAAAAACAAGCCATTTCATAAAACTGGAAATTCCAAATCAAAAAAGAGAGAAGAGCATAAGGGGTTTTTGGGCCCAACTAGGGGTTGGGACTAGGCGGGGCCTAGCTTAAACGTGGGTACACGGAAATTCCCAGGATGTCCACTCACTGACGACACAAAATCCTCCAAATGTCCCCATTATGTCCCTAGATGTAGACTCAGTGAGTACACAAAGTCCCTTTGATGTCTCCATATGAGTACTCACTAAGGACATGATATTTTTAATAAATTGCAATCAAACATTACTTTAAAATACTAAAAGAAAACAATAGGCATTAAATAAATATAAATTCTTAATCTAGAATCAAATAACAACAAAATACAAAATACCATTCAGATGCTTCAGAATCTTTTTTAAAGAATATAAATCTAAAACAGTACTTATATCGTAAAAACAAAAATATACGCTTAAAAAGCAAAATAAACAGGTTTAAAAGAATGTTTTCCTTTACTTTTGGGGTTGAGGCTGGTTCGTCGTGTGGGGACGAACCCCCACGTATTACGTATCTATCAATGTGGTAAATGAAATTATTAAGCGAAGACACTAGCGGTTCGGCTCGTATAATAGCAATTCAAGCCGATGATCCCAAATAGTTGCTTTTGGATGTATCAGCTTGGTGATATCCAAACTCGAGCCGAAAAAAGTTCCGCAAGGATGTAGCAAAGCGAAAAGGGTGGAGATTTTCCTTAGCAAAGCGGAGGAAAATACGACCCGTTCCTTGCGGAACTTTTAGTCCTAATAATATATAGAGTGAGAAGGACAAGCATTTTAAAGTTTAAAAAACACTGTAATATCAATAGTTTCAAGATTTTTCGTACGTATCAGATTTGATACGTACGAAAAATAAAAAATCAAAAAAAAAGAACTAGTCAATAGTTCTTTTTAAAATAATCTATTAGGGGTCTCGCCACATGCCCATCAAGCTAAGGTTTTGAAGTACCCCCTAAATGAAAATTTTCTTTCTCTAAAGTTAGTTACTTAGAGAAGTCAACTCATTTTTTTCGTATTGGGGAAGAATGTATTTCTTAACTTGATGGGCATGTGGTGCTACCCCGTCTAATACTTTATTTTAATCAATTGTCATGTATCTTCGTGTTCTCTAATAACAAGACTAAATCTTTGTAATCGTATAACATCCCTTTATATATTCATATTTCTGTTTATCTCTTGAGGAACTTTACAACAGAACCATCTTGTCTTAACTGGAGGGAGATGAATAGATAATATTAGCCTACTTGAACTGTTGGGCGAATAATCATTTCATTTATAAAATAAAAAAGCAGCGGATTCGCTACTTTAATTGTTTATTATTCGCTCCTATTTCTTCTTCATTAAATGATTTTTGTACATCTCTTTTTAAATCTAATCCCTTATAAACAAGTTCCTTAAACTCTTTCATAGATAATAAATCCACTAATTGATCATTCAACACTTCCCATAATCCTATCAGTTCTGTATATTTAGACGTTTCCATAAAATATTCATGTGATTTTGCAGCTTCAAAGTGTCTATGGAATTCCCAATGACATTCTTCACATAAAGGAATAAGGTTTTCATAATCATTTGCTCCACCTGTTTTTAACGGAATTTTATGATGTAAGTGAACATCAACTTTTAGACATTTAAGCAGGACATTTATTTTCGTTCGTTGTGTTCGTTTGTTTTGTTTAAGTAGTGATACTTAAAAATTAATAGGAACTTTAAATGCTCCTTTCTCAAAGGTCCGGCAGTGGCATGCTTCCAATTTTTAAATCCATTCCAGTATTATCATCACTTAACAATACAAAATCCCCTCATTTATAAGCTATTCTTTTCTTTTAAATATTTCATCATGCTACAATGAATTCGTTCAGATATCAGTAAAAAGCTTACCGTCTCCTACAACGATAAGCTTCATAAAGAAAGGCGGTGACGAGTATATGAAAAATCAAACGGTTTTAGCCGTATGCGCTATTTTCACAGTAGTATTTACTGTGTTTTTCGGCACATTAAGCATTGTAGTTACTCTTCTCACCAGAGAATTTTTTTAACGTGAAGTATCTCAGGTCTCCTACAACTTGAGGTACTTTACAAACCACTTACTAATATATTATATTCACACGTCACTAATTTCAATCAACGTGTTCCTATTCACGTTTAATGTGTAATTTCTATATAACAACACTAAGCACCCGTTATGGATGCTTAGTGTTGTACATTTAGTATTTCAATAATTTCTTCAGTTGTTAAATTGTTAAGTGCTTTCTCTACCTGCTGCACCTTCCATTTACTCGTATTCCTTAAATCACGTAACTCAGGGAATAAACTGATTCCTTCCTGCTCCGCATCTTGAGTGCTCAGTATTCCTTTAATACGCCTACTACTTCCTTTTGTACTTTCTTATCATTGATAGCCGGTAATAAAATTAAATGTCTCTCCATGAAGGAATCCCCCTATTTCTGAATTTTGGTTTTTACATTCACATTAGGTACGTGAAATTTTATTATCTCATTAAACTTTTAATAATTTACGTTTCTTGTTGGCCATCTTCTCTTTTGCTGCTTCTATGTTATTGGCTACTCTCTTATGATCCTGATCAAATTGAATCATGCCATCAAACAAAACTGGAGTTACTGCTTCATCAATGTATTATTAGTAATCCACTGGCGCTCGTTCTGTCTGTTCTACTAAGTACCCATAAATATCAAAGTCTGCTATTGGTATAGACTCCTTTCCTTTCGGTTGATGAGACATTCCTACATAAGATTGAATGACTGATAGTGGTACTGCAAATACTGACTTGTCCTTGCTAAACCCAATAAAGAAGAAACAAATCGCTCCTATCTTCTCTGCTTTCTCTAGATAATCCAATTGGTTCTGTGCAATATTCTTTAAATCATATCGTGTAGAATTCGCTTCAAATGCGATAGATCGCCCTTTATACACGCCGTCATAGTCTACTGTACTTTTAGCTTCATAGAATCCATTTAGCACACGGCCACCTTTACTTTTAAAAACCTTCACAGGAGTCAGACCCTTGTTTATAAGCACCACTCCACCTCTTTGATATATTTCATTCGCTAGATTGATAAGCATTTCGAATGCCATACCACTGCTTCCTAGTCCCACTGTTACTCCTCGCTTTCTATTAAAGGGATCCAATTAAAATGTGTCTTAAAGCACAAATTTATTTTTATGTAGAAATGCTATTTTGCGAAGTTATCTGTTTTTTGAGAAAAATGTATTCTTTTAATCAAGGAAGGAAACAAAAATAAAAAATGAAAGGATGAATTGAATGTCAAAAGAACAAGTTATTCAAGCATGGAAAAACCCAGAATTACGTGAGGGAGCTACAGATTTACCTGCCCATCCAGCTGGAAAATCTGTAAAAGAATTATCTACTGAAGAGTTAGAACAAGTGCAAGGAGCTTCAGATGTACAACCGGAGACAACACCTGCGTGTGCAGTTGCATTCACAATTGGTGCAACAGTTATTTTCTCAGTTAGAAATTGTAAATAAGTTGATTCGTTAATATAAGGAGGAATTAAAATGAGTAAACAAGATCAAAAAGCACAAGAGTTATTAATTGAAGCATGGAAAGACCCTGAAATTCGTGAAAAGGCAAAGAATTTCCCTCAACATCCATCAGGAAAAGCAATTCATGAATTAACAGTTGAAGAATTAGCAGAAATTCAAGGAGCTTCAGATGTACAACCAGAAACAACACCTGCGTGTGTAACAGCTCTTACAACAGGAATTATTTTCTCTATTAAATGGTGTTAATTTGAGAAAGGGAGAAAGAATTAGAGGGTATTTTCTCCTTTTCTCTTACCCTCTTTATAACATTTCAAATCTACATGTAATTGATCTAGTAAATAAATTACAGCTAATCGTAGATTGTTTTTTAGCTCAATTACTATGTGAAAGGAAGGGATTATTATGTTAGCAAAATCTAATTTATCTATAAACGAATCCGAATTTGTAAAGGCGCTATTTGTAGAAGAAAAAAAGCAGGTTATTGATGAAAATATATTATCTAAACTTACTATAGAAGAAGTAACTGAAAGTGTTGAAAAATGGAAGAAGTCATCTTTTTTGAATAATGATGATGGATTTAATTCAAAGTTAAAAGAATTGGGATATGATATGCATTCATTTGGACGTGCCATTCAGAAAGTACCAATTTCAAATCTTCAACCATATATTAATGAAGTAAATAGTACAATCAATCTAGCGTTACTCAACGAAGGGATTAAATTGTCTGAAGGAAAAAAAGATTATGAAGGCCCTCTTGAAATGGGATTATTCATTCGTCCATTTCTCTCTTATATATCAAAAAACTTAGAAGAGATGTTAAACAAGTATTTAATTGATATTCCTTCTAACCGTGAAAAATTAAAAGAAAACCTGCTACTATCTATTGGAGAACAATTATTAAACAAAGCTGTGCGCTCAATTGTACTTGAGCTTCATGTTGCAAAATTACGTGAAGAATTATCCGGTGAAACTTCAGAAGAAAGAATGCAATCTTTTATTTATGAAAAGGCATATAAATCAGAGAACTTATTAAAGTTCTATGAAGAATATGCTGTTTTAACAAGGTTATTAATTACACGGACAGAGTTTTTTTTGAAAAATGTAGAAACAGCTTTTTCTCATTTTTCTACAGATTGGGAAGAGTTGAAAAATGTATTTAATCTAGAAGGATCACCTTTAGTAGATATTGCCCTAGGATTAGGCGATACACATCAAAAGGGAAAAACAGTAGGGAAATTTATCTTTGAATCTAACAAAATAATAATTTATAAACCCAAAACATTATCGATTTCTCTAGTATATAATCAGTTTTTAAAATGGATTGAAGAACGTATTGAGTTTCCAATGCTAAAGCCGTACACTTTATTAAGTTATGATGATCATGGTTGGGAAGAATTGGTCAACTATGAGCCATGCTCTTCAATTGAAGAAGTACAACGTTATTATACTCGTTTTGGTGTACTAGTAGGATTAATGCATATGATTCAAGGAGCGGATTTTCATTTAGAAAATGTAATTGCAAAAGGTGAATATCCATTTGTAATAGATTTAGAAACGCTATTTCATCAGTATCCAAAACTAGATTTTCCTGATACAGCAGAAATTAAATTAAAATATAAGCAATCTCATTCCGTTATTGGGACAGGATTATTACCTCTAATGATGTTCCAAAATGCAGATGGAAAAGGCTTAGATTTAAGTGCATTAAATGGAAAAGAGCAAGACCTTCCATTTAAGGTATTACGTTTGTCTAATGAAATGACAGACGAAATGAAATTTACGTTACAAGACGAAAAGTTTCAAGGGGCAAATAACCTTCCTATGCTAAATGATACAGTACTAAATGCAGAAGATTATTTAGATGAAATCTTATATGGATATCAGTCTATTTGTGCATTCCTTATGGATAATAAAGAGGTAATCCTTGCAAAAGATGGTCCACTAGAAAAATTTAAAAATGAGACAATTCGAATCGTAGCTAGAGGTACTCAACAATACTTTAATTTTATTAATGAATCAGCGCATCCTGATTATATGAGAGACGCCCTATATCTTGAACAGTTATATGATCGTTTATGGTATTATCCATACGTAGATAAACGTTTAATCCCACATGAGATTAAAGATATGTTAGAGGGGGATGTACCATTTTTTACAACAAAAACAAATTCGAGAGATTTGTATGCTAGCACAGGAGTAGTAATTGAAAATATGTTTGATACAAGTGGTTATGATCAGGTTGTGCAACGTATTCAAAATTTAACTACAGAAGAAATAGAATATCAAAAAAATTGGATTCGTGTTTCTATTAAAGGAAGTGTAAAAGAAAATGTTAACATTCAGCCCAAAAAATTTGAGGTTAATCATCAATTACCTCAAAATTTGGAGCAAATATTTATAGATGAAGCAAAGAAAATTGGAGATCAGTTATTAAAAGAGGCGGCATACTCTGATGATCGTAAAACTGCTTCTTGGTTAAGTGCTAATATTAATCCAAATAATCAATGGTTTGTTTCGCCAGCAAAACAAGGAATGTATGATGGATTGGGCGGAATCTCTTTATTTCTTCTCTATCTTGGAAACCAAACAGGAGAAAAGAAGTATCTTGATGCAGCAGAAGCAGCAATGAATTCAGCATTAAATCCTGTGATGGAATCAAAAGGGTTAGTTTCAGCTTTTTCAGGAACATATTCTTTATTATATCCTTTGGTACATTTTCAAAAATATATGCCAAATCAAAAATACATTGATAAAATTGAATCATTGAAAAATAGACTGAAAAATTCGGTGAAAGAAGATTATGTATTTGATGTATTAGGTGGATCCGCAGGGATTATACATTTACTATTAAATGCATATCAAATATCAGGTGATACAGAATTTTTAAAAATTGCTAATTTATATGGAGAGCATTTATTGATGCATGCACATCACTTTGATGAAAAACATGTTGCTTGGAAAGATCCTGTAAATCAAAAATATTTAGGTGGTTTTTCTCATGGTACCAGCGGAATTGCATGGGCGTTACTGCGGTTAAGTGATATTATTAGGGGCAGTGAATACAAAGAAATTGCATATAAAGCTTTACAGTATGATCGCTCTTTATTTGATAAGAAGCATGGCAATTGGAAAGATATTAGAGAAGAAGAAGTTAATTATTGTCATCAATGGTGCCATGGCTCTTCAGGAATCGGATTAAGTCGTATATTAATGAAGAATTTTGATGGAAGTTTACATGTTGATGATGAAATTCATCTTGCCTTAAATAATATAAAATCATATGGATTCAAAAATAATGATACGTTATGCCATGGTAATATGGGAGATACTGAACTTTTTTTACAAGCATCATTCCTATATCAAGATGATAATTTGGTAGATCAAGCAAGATATCTTGGTTATCAGGTTATAAAGCATCGTGAATTACATGGGAAGTATCAGTGTGATTCACCTATTGGAATTAACCAGCCGGGGTTATTTTTAGGGATTTCGGGGATTGGTCTACAGCTTTTACGATTATCAAATCCAGATGCTGTTCCATCTGTTTTAACATTAGAAAATATTAAATAAAAATTTATAATGATTGTAAATCAAAAGTGTATAACTGTTATTTAGGGATATGCTTTTGATTTTATTTATGTAGGGAAGGACTAGTGAAATATCTAGTTCTTTTTTTTATGGAAAAGAACCGATTTATTTGGTAATAAATAATCCAAATTTTAGGTTTTTTTGTTAAATTTATTTTTAAATCTCGAAAAAAATGAGATATTTTTTCGTATTTATTTACTACTTTTATTTAACAGAAAGAAAAATGTACAGTATTAATAAGGAGCTCAATAGGGAGGATAAGGTTATGGAATATAAAAAAGAAATTTTGAAAGTAATAAATCATATAAGAGATGACTTAAATACAATAGATTTTAGTCAAATCCAAATTGATCAAGAACAAAATAAGAAAAAATATGCCTATACGATATATAAAGAACGAGACAAAGATAGATTAGAAAAAGAGAAAAAGCCTCCTTTGATCCATATTAATACGTTAGCTCAGATTTTATATGAATCTTTTCATGATTTGGATAAAAAAAACAGTTTAATTCGTCCAGTTATTGTAATCAGTGATATATCAACTGTTACAGGTGTCAAAGACTCAGGGACTTATTTTATAAATCTAGAACATGATGAATTAGTCAAAATAAGTGATTATGCGGATATTCCTACTATTGAAGATAAGGTATCTCCTAGATTAGCAATTGGTTACATGCTGGTTTTAGAGGAATTAAAAAAGCTAGAAAAAGATACATTTACCATTCAACTAGTAAAGAATCTTCAATTTATGGTTCAGAGTATTCAACATATGCTAGCGATTCATGGGGAGTTAATAGATGTTATTAAAATTCCTGTTATAGAAAATTTATCAGAATACGATGGAGATATAGCACCAGTCTTTTTATATCAGGTGCTTGTTAATAGGAATGCTAAAGAATAGCGGGATAATGAAGGAATTGATTTTTGATATTTGAAGGAGGGAATGATATGAAAAAAGATTTAAGTACACGGGAAAAAGAGGTTGCTATTCTTGTTTCCAAAGGGATGAAAGATATAGAGATTGCAAAGACACTATATATAAGTCGAAGAAGAGTTGGAGAGTTAATAGCCTCTATTAAAGAAAAATGGGAAATAAAATCTAGGGTGGAAATTGGTATTGGTGTTTATTTTCATGGATGGATTAGATTTAAAAATAATAATGCCTCTACTAAACGGATATTCAGGATAGAGAAAAAAGTATCGCAATTACGTAGACACATTGTATTACAAAAGGAGGCGACATAATGGCAAAAGTTCCTTTTATTGAACAAATGGAGCATAGTGAATGTGGTTTAGCTTGTATTGCCATGGTATTGAAATTTTATGGCCGACATGTTTCCTTAGCAACACTTAGGGAAAAATACGGTGTTCCTAAAGGCGGTACCTCCTTATACCAATTGATGATTATAGGAAAAAATTATGATTTAGAGGTAAAAGGATTTAAAGCAGATAAACAAGCGTTACAACAGTTATCTCTACCAGCAATTATACATTGGGAAAACAAACATTACGTTGTGCTTGAAAAAATCTCTAGAAATAGCATTATCATTGTTGATCCAGCATATGGAAGATTAAAAATTCCTCATAAAGAATTTGATACGAAGTATTCGGGATATACTCTATCACTTAATCCAACAGCAAACTTTAAGAAAGAAGTAGGGCCATCACATGTGAAATTTTTCTTGGCTTTTGCACTTAGTAAACCTAACTTAGTGGTTTCTATTGTACTAGGGTCATTAATTTTACAGCTTTTTTCATTAGTAGTTCCATGGTTAACAACCTGGATTACAGATCAAGTTATTGTTCCTAAAAATGGTGAGTATATAAATGTTTTAGGTTATAGCATTTTAATGTTATTCCTAAGTTTTCAAATCTTTTCTTGGTTGAGGGGATATCTGGTTGCAAAATTACAGACAGCAATTGATAAATCACTTATGGAAAAATTTATGCATAAGTTATTCAATCTTCCTTACAATTTTTTTGAGAATAGATCTGTAGGGGAACTATTATTTCGAGCAAACTCAAATATTTATATTCGCCAAATTTTATCAACGAAAGTAATTTCATTCTTAATTGATGGGATTCTATTATTTACCTATTTATACTTCATGTTTAGATACTCAACAGATATGGGGTTATCCGTTTTAGTGGTTGGAGTATTTGTATTTCTATTATTGGTGACAAGTACTAAAATTTCAAAAAAACTCTCTGACAAGGATGTATCTGCACAATCACAAGTGCAAAGGCTACTGTCAGAAAGTATTAATGGAATTAGTGATATTAAAGTTATGGGATTAGAAAATCAAGTGTTCAAGGATTGGAAAGATCGTTTTCATACTCAGTTAAAAAATGCTGAGAAAAGGGCGATATGGATATCATCTGTGAATACAACTGCAGCTGCAATTCAATTCATTTTGCCTATTTTTTTACTTTGGTACAGCAGTAGTCAAATTTTAGCTGGAACTATGACACTAGGAGGAGTGTTAGGATTTAATGCTCTAGCAATGGCTTTTATGACACCTATCATCTCAATTGGTAGTGGTTATGGAGAACTGATTTACTTAGGGTCATATATTCAAAGGATTTATGATGTGATGCAAGCAAAATCGGAAAGAGAAGATGACGGACAGCCAAAACCACTTAATTTAAAAGGTGATATTGAATTTCAAAATGTTTCATATCAACATAACTACTTTAGTGAAAAAGCAGTAAAAGATATTTCTTTTAAAGTTAACGCGGGGGAGAAGGTTGCAATTGTTGGGGCTTCAGGCTCAGGAAAAAGTACTTTGGCAAAGTTGTTAATGGGTTTATATACTCCGACAGAAGGATCAATTCAATTTGATGGAAAAGATAGTCGGAATTTCGATATCACATCTTTAAGAAAATCTATGGGGGTTGTATTCCAAGAGGCCAGATTGTTTAACAAATCGGTTGCCGAAAATATTGAAGCGCAAAGAAAAGAGATTAGTAAACATGATGTCATTACCGCATCCCAGAAAGCAAATATATTCAGTGAGATTATGAAATTACCTCTTAAATTTGATACTACTGTTTCTGAATTTGGGGTTAACTTTTCAGGGGGACAGAGACAAAGAATTATTATTGCTCGAGCATTAGCCGCTAAGCCATCTATTTTATTATTAGACGAAGCCACTAGTGCTTTAGATACACTTTCTGAACGTATAATTGATGAGCAATTGACATGTATGTCATGTACAAGAATTGTAATTGCTCATAGATTAAGTACAGTTCAAAATGCTGACAAAATTATTGTGATGAATCAAGGAGAAATTGTAGAGATTGGTAATCATGAAGAGCTATTAGAAAAACAGGGATATTATTATGAACTGTGTAAAGCTCAGGAACTAAAGGAGGGACTGCCAGGTGAGATATCAGCGTAAACGAAGAAAAGGCTTATATTTATCCTGTATTTTATTAGGAAGTTTAATAGGGAATGCCGTTTTTTCAAATATATCGATAGTTAGTGCAAAAACAGAAGATGTGAAAACAAAACAATCTTATTTATTTGTATTTAAAGAAGGTAGTAATTTAGAAATACTTTCTAAAGATATTAAGAATAAATACAAAAATGTAAACATTGATAAAATTGATGACATTTCTGCTATGAGAATAGAAAGTGAAGACTCTAAACACTCAAAAAATATTAACAATTATATATCTAAAAAGTATAAAGAAATTCTTCAAGACTATTCACAAGAAGATGTCATTTTTACTGAGCCTTTAATTAAACCTATTGGAAATATGTTACAAAAGGGATTGTATCGAAGTACAGCATTAGAAGAGGAAGATCCTTATCAAAAGTGGGGATGGGACATTAATAAAATAACTGAAAATGGTGAAAGTTATAAAATTGAAGAAGGGAATCATGAAGTAAAAGTTGCTGTTATAGATAGTGGCTTAGACTTCAACCATCCTGATTTAAAGGAAAATATTATTGAAAAAGGAAAATCATTTCTTTCAGGAATAACAGATACTCAAGATAATCTAGGGCATGGGACAATGGTTGCTGGAACAATTGCTGCTAATGGGAAAATGAAAGGAATCGCTCCTAAAGTTGGAATTGTACCATATAAGGTTTTTGATAAAGCTGGAGCAGATTCCTTTGATGTTATTCGCGCTATTATTCAAGCAGCCCAAGATAATATGGATGTTATCAATCTTAGTTTAGGAACCTACAAATCTGTTAAAAATAAAGAAGAGCGTGCTACTTATACATCCTATATTCGTGCGATAGACTATGCAAAAAGAAAAGGAAGTGTAGTAGTAGCCTCATCTGGTACTGAAGAAAACGGATTTAATATTTCAGATCCTGTCGCATTAGCAAAACAACGAGGATTTGATCAAGATGCACAGTACCATATACCGGGAGGTTTATCGAATGTCATTACAGTATCATCTTCCAATAAAGATGATGTATTAGCGGTAAACTCTAATTACGGATCTAATATTACAATCGGAGCGCCAGGAGGAGATTTTGGTCCTCTTTGGATTAGTGAAGGTAAAGCTGATGTAAGGTATATGACAATGACAACTTATCCAACGAACTTGCCACAATCAATTGTTAGTCAATACGTTGGATTTGAAAAGGGGTATGAATTGATGGTGGGAACTAGTTTAGCGGCCCCTAAAGTGTCTGCAACAGCAGCTTTAATTATTGCGGAGTACAAAGAAAGATATGGAGTTAAGCCATCTCCAGCACAAGTTGAACATATTCTATATACAGGTGCTGAATTAAGTACAGTTGTAAGTAGACCGAATCACTTTGGACATGGAATTGTAAATGCTAAAAAGTCTTTAGATATAGTGACTCAATAAATTAAAAATTGGAGGAATTATCCCTATGAATTTTAAAAATGCACTCATACTTATTGGATGCGCTGTATTAGGAGTCTTAATCGTGTATATTGCTAAAAACTAATCAGTGATAAAAAAGGAGTTGTATAAAATGAGTCTAGAAATTCGTAATTTAAATAAATCATTTGGAGAATATCAGGCAGTAAAAAATCTAAATATTTCTCTAAGAGGAGGAGACATCCTTGGATTACTGGGGAGAAATGGAGCAGGGAAAACAACAACAATTCGAATGATTTTAGGACTTCTCAACAAAGATAGTGGAGAAATTCTCTGGGATGGTAAAAGGTTTTCAAGAAAAGAGGTTTCCATTGGTTATCTACCTGAAGAACGAGGTTTATATCCGAAAATGAATATTGTAGATCAACTCGTATATTTTGGACAATTAGAAGGTATGACTGCAACAGCAGCTAAACAGAGTACCCTAAAATGGATTGAAAAACTAGGAATGAAAGAATATATAAAGAAAAAGACCGAAGAATTATCAAAAGGGAATCAACAAAAAATTCAACTTATTGCAGCTATCTTACATAATCCAGATTTAATTATTTTAGATGAACCATTTAGTGGATTAGACCCGGTTAATGCTGAAATGTTGAAAAAGGTCGTATTAGAGCTAATTGAACAGAAAAAAACAATGATCTTTTCTAGTCATCGTATGGATAGTGTAGAAACTTTTTGCAATCAAGTATACATTATGAAAGATGGTCAAGTAGTAATATCAGGTTTGTTATCGGATATCAAAAAAAGCTATGGGTTTAAATATTTAAGAGTTCAATCTGATGGGAATGTAGCATCATTACTTAAGAAAATGGGTGTAGAGTTTCAGAGAGATGGAGAAGAATATAAAATGAAAGTTGTAGATAATCAGAAGGCACTTCAACTTATTCAATATATTGAAAAATATGAAGGAATTCGGAGCGTATCTATTAGTGAACCAACATTACATCAAATCTTTATTGAAAAGGTGGGGGATCAAAATGCAGAAGTTTTGGCTAGTATTTAAGCAAGCTTTTCTAGAACGTGTGTTATCTAAGGTATTCATTTTAACAACTTTCTTTTTAGTAATTAGCAGTATTGGGTTGGTTTCACTTCCAACTGTTATTGATAAGTTCTCAGATTCTAATAAAAAAGCAAAGGCTATATTTATATCAGGAGAAAATAGTATTCCAATTACATCTGAAGAGCTAGATAAAGGGTTAAACACTTGGGAATGGGAGATTGGAAAAGAAGAAAAGCTTTCTGATTATAATAAACAAATGCAAAATAAAGAGATTAATGGAATCTTTATTTTAACTGCTAATAAAGAAAAGCAACCTATATTAAAATATTACATGAAAAGGGAAGATCTTTCTTTAATTCAACAAATGAGATCTTTCGTTCAAATTAAAAATACACAGCAAATTACTAACCAATATCAATTATCTATAGAAGCACAGAAATCTATTATGAGCCCAATTTCAGTTGAGAAGCAAAGCTTAGAGGAGAATAAAGAAGTATCACCATTAATCATTTATCTTATCACTTTACTAACGTTTATGGCTATTATGATGTATGGTCAAGCAATTGCAACAGCAGTTGCTTCTGAAAAAGCTTCAAGGGTAATGGAAGTAATGGTAACTAAAGTTTCTCCTCTAGCTATGATTTTCGGAAAAATATTTGGAGTTGGATTGGCATGTTTATCACAATTCCTGATTTTGTTTATAGCCACAGGAGTATATTTGAAGTCTGGTTTGGTAGAAGCAAATACTTCATTAATGGGATTAGATTTAAATTTTGGATTAATTACTTTTGAACATTGTATTTTCTTCTTAGTATTCTTTATCTTAGGCTATTTTCTATATGCAACCTTATTTGCAGTATTTGGATCTATGGTGAGTAGACCAGAAGAACTATCTGGTACGACAATGCCAATTAATATTCTTTTAATGATATCTATTTTTGTAGGGATTTATGAGGTGTTACCAAATCCTAATGGGATAGTTGCAAAAATTGCATCGTATTTTCCTTTAACAGCATCGACAAATATGTTGATTCGAGTATTAAGTAGCAATGCTTCAACACTTGAAATAGGAATATCAATTATTGGGCTTATTGTAACAATGTTCTTAATTGGTTACTTTGCAGCAAAGGTTTATCCGAAAGGAATTCTTCATTTCGGTAAGAATTTGAAACTACGTCAGTTATTAAATAAACAAAACTAATTATAAGAAGGAGGAAACAATAATGAAATTTTTATTTAACAATAAAGAGAAAAAATTAAACAGAACGACTGTTGAACAATCTATGAATGCTGTGGAGCTAACAGATGAGGAAATGAAACATATCGAGGGAGCCTCTAATGATTACTACGATCATTTCTATGAAACATATATTATTCGTCAGCAAACAAATCCATTACAACAACGAATTATTTAAAAAACGATCCTGCCACCAAGCAGGATCGTTTTTATATGATTATCAAATTTTAATCTAGGGGAAAAGATGTACAGTTTGTTGTGTTAGAAAAGAAAATTTGCAATTTTGCGAGGTTAAAGTGTGTTGTGCTTTTTTTTATAGTAAAGGTAACTTCAAATAATAGATTTGTAGACATGAAGGAGGAAAAAGAAATGTCAAAAGAACAAATGATTGAGGCATTAAAAGATCCAGAGGCAAGAAAGAAATTAGGGGAAGTAGATCACCCATCAGGCAAGCCGTTAAATGAATTAACGTTAGAAGAGCTGGCTGAGGTACAGGGAGCTGGAGATGTAAGTCCAGAGACAACACCTGTTTGCGTTGCTTATACCTTTACTGCGGGAGCTACATACTTAAGTATCAAGCTTTCTTGTATATAAGTAAGTGATAGGAATGTATGTAAGTAAAAAAATATGTTAGTTCGAAAAAATAATAATTAACTAAAAGGAGGAAAAGAACATGTCAAAAGAACAAATGATTGAGGCGTTAAAAGATCCAGAGGCAAGAAAGAAATTAGGGGAAGTAGATCACCCATCAGGTAAGCCGGTAAATGAGTTAACGTTAGAGGAATTGGCTGAGGTACAGGGAGCTGGAGATGTACAACCAGAGACAACACCAGCGTGTGTCACATTAGGATTTACAGTAGGAATGTATGTAAGTAAAAAAATATGTTAGTTCGAAAAAATAATAATTAACTAAAAGGAGGAAAAGAACATGTCAAAAGAACAAATGATTGAGGCGTTAAAAGATCCAGAGGCAAGAAAGAAATTAGGAGAAGTAGATCACCCATCAGGCAAGCCGATAAATGAGTTAACGTTAGAAGAATTGGCTGAGGTACAGGGAGCTGGAGATGTACAACCAGAGACAACACCAGCGTGTGTCACATTAGGATTTACGTTAGGAATGTATGTAAGTAAAAAAATATGTTAGTTCGAAAAAATAATAATTAACTAAAAGGAGGAAAAGAACATGTCAAAAGAACAAATGATTGAGGCGTTAAAAGATCCAGA
>NZ_JBIYCZ010000027.1:0-32220 GCF_044908245.1 Bacillus sp. RC242 | reverse complement strand
CAAAACTAAAAGGCATGAGCCCAGTACAATACCGGACCCATGCCCAAAAGGTTGCCTAATGAAATAATCAGTCTAACTTTATGGGGTCACTTCAAAGGAGTCGGCTATTTTTTTTATGTAATCCTTGCTAGTGAAAATAAATAATATAATTTACTTATAGTAATACATCTTTTTTCATTATTTAGTAGACTCTTTCATAAATAAGGCTGTCCATAGCGCAGGCACACCAAATACTTCATTTGATTGTTTAATTTCTTTCATCTTACGTATTTCTATTTCAGAGAAGTCTTTAAAAATGGTTCTTAGCTTTTCATCTGTAAATCCTAGTCCTCCTTTAAGACTTCGTAGTCTGTATACTTCCCAATCTGTTATGTCTGCTCCACCTAATTCTCCACCTTGAACAAAGCAAGTGATTGCAAAATGCCCATTTGGTTTTAAAGCTTTTTTTACCAAATTTATATAACTTATTCTTCTGTGTGGAGCAATGTGATGAAGACATCCCGAATCATACACAATATCATATGCTCCCTCTTCAATTTGTAAGTCAAAAATATTGTCGCAAATAAAATTTACATTTACATTTTGTTCTTTCGCTCGTTCTGTCGCCCATTGAATTGATTCTTGCGATAAATCTACTGCATCAACTAAACATCCTTTTTTAGCAAAGTAAATTGCATTCCTGCCTGGACCACATCCGAGTTCCAGGACTTTTCCTGGATTAAGTAATTTTCCCTCAAAATATTTCACTAAATTCTCATCTGGTTTATTAGCAAAAAAGGGGATTCCTTTTTCACGATTAGAATAAAAATCATCCCAAAACTGAGTTGGTTCACGTAATAATGAATCTAACATCTCTAATAAATCTTCATAACTACTAATTGTTTCTCTCAAAATGATCCCTTCTTTACAATTAAATTTTATACTTTAATTGTACTAATAATTCTAAAAATTGTTGTTTCACCGGTGTTAAAATCACTTTAAATTGAAATAAACTTGAATACCCTAAACATTGCTATTTATAGTCATTTAACACACATAAAGGTCCTAATTTTTTCTTTTATATCACGTTAAAGGCAATTGGTTTACTCTTTCTTAAAAACTCATCATACGTTTGAAAATGCTGTTAGAATTAAAGGCTAATTTCTATTTTTCAAACTTTCCATTACAAATATTACAATGATTTTACAGAAAATGATTACACGTTCTTGTTAAATAAATCTGTTCCTTTAATCCTGTATGGATATTCCCAAAAGTTTATCTGCATCAAATTAAAAAGGATGACATTTTCCAACTTACTTTAGCCTGTGTACAGAAAATTGTCCTTTTCTGAACATGCACCTTTTTACTCCCTGAAAGGTGTCTTTTACTGTTTTAAACGTAACATAACTCCGTTCATTAATCTATGTTCATTAACTATATAACTATCAACTTATGTTACAATGAAATCAAAGGTAAAATCAGAAAAGAGTGGTTTTGGTGTTAATTGGATATGCACGTGTATCAACAGGATTACAAAATTTAGATTTACAGTCAGACGCTTTAACGCAACATGGTTGCAAGAGAATTTTTCACGACAAAATAAGTGGAGCAAAAAAACAACGTCCCGGTTTGGAAGAGGCACTTAAGTATGCACGCAAAGGCGATACGATCGTCGTTTGGCGATTGGATCGACTAGGACGCAACATGCAAGATTTGATTCAAATTGTGAACGGCTTAAATGAACGAGGTATTGGCTTTCATAGTCTGCAAGAAAACCTAACAATGGACAAAAGCAATGCAACGGGGCAATTAATGTTTCACTTGTTCGCAGCGTTTGCGGAATTTGAACGTAATCTGATCGAAGAACGCTCGGCTGCGGGACGAGAAGCTGCCAAAGCTCGTGGGCGACTTGGTGGGCGCCCGGAGAAGTATGGACCAAAAGATATTGAAATGATGAAAGCTTTAATTGAAAGTGGGACACCGATTAAAGATGTTGCGGAAAAGTGGGGTGTGTCTCGCACGACGATTTATCGCTATTTAGAAAAATAGTAAATCAGAAGGGTTGATGTCTATGCAAAACGAACTTCCTCCATTAACAGCTTATTCAGAAGAACAACGACAAGCAGCGATGGTAAAGTATAAAATCATTGCGCCTTATCTTATCGACGAAAAAACATTAACTGTTATTACAGAGGAAACCAGAATTTCAAAAACGATAGTAAGGTAGGAGAAAAAAATGAAAACTCAAGTGTCAGACTATATAAAAATAGGCGCTTCAAAACAATTTATTTCTATTTTTGGTGAAGATAACAATCTGCCTCTTTTAGTGTATTTGCATGGTGGTCCAGGTGATGCGGCTTTACCACTGATTTATAAATATAACTCGGAACTTGGAAAAACGTTTAATGTTGTAGTCTGGGAACAAAGAGGTGCTGGAAAATCCTACTATACTTTTTTGGAAGAGGAACAAATATCTATTGAAACTTATATAGAAGACCTATACAGTTTAATTCATTATTTGTTAGAAACGTTTAAACAAGAAAAAATTTACCTTTTAGGACACTCGTGGGGAAGTGTAATAGGCTTAATTTTTATTAAAAAATACCCAAAGCTTGTACATAGTTATTTTGGATGTGGTCAAGTAGTTAACATGAAAAAAGGATTGAAGTGTCAATATGATTTTGTTCTGAAAGAAAGTCAAGAACAAAATAAAAAAAAGATTGTTCAGCGATTGAAAAATATTGACCTTTCATTGACTCAAAAAGATTGGTTAAACGATTTGCTATTTGTTACTAAATTAGTAGTTCGTTACAGACATTCTTTATACGGAAAAAAGAATTACAACCAACTGGTAAGGGATTTCATTTTTTCATCAAAGTACACATTTAAAGATTTAATCAATCGCGAAAAAGGGAGTCTACAATCTATACAATATTTGTGGCAAGAGCTCATGGAAATTGATTTTAGTGAATACAAGAGTTTCGATGTACCAATTACGTTTTTTGAGGGGCGTCATGATAGGCATGTTTCTTCTTCATTAGTAGAGGATTACTATCACACAATAAAAACGACAAAAAAACTCATTTGGTTCGAAAATTCAAGTCATTTTCCCCAGTGGGAAGAGTCAGTCAAGTTTAATCAGTCTTTGATAAGTATCAATAACGAGGGAGTGTAGTTATGAAAAGGGCGTTATTTCTTATATTGGACAAGTACGCAGATTTTGAAGGTGCTTACCTATCATCAACATTAAATCAAAGAGCGGATTGGACTGTTAATACTATTTCTTTAGATCGCATTGTAAGTTCAATAGGTGGTTTTAAAACCACTGTCGATTATATTATTGGGTCTGAACCTGAAGATTTTAATTTACTAGTAATGATTGGTGGAAATTCATGGAGTACGATAATAAAAAGCTTTTAGAGTTAATCAAAACTACATTTCAAAATAATATTCCTATAGCAGCAATATGTGGTGCTGTTGATTTCTTGGCAGAGAATGGTTTACTGAATAATCATAACCACACTGGTAATTCAGTTTACATTTGGAACGAATATGAAGGTTATAGTCCAAATAGTAGTTTTTTAGAGAAACAAGCAGTAAGAGATAAAAATTTAGTTACTGCAAATGGAACGGCTCCTATTGAATTTACTGATTTAGTTTTGGAACTGATTGAATTTGATACTCCTGAAAATATTGAAAAAATGATGTATATGAATCAATATGGGTTTTATAATTATTGTGATAAATATGGGAACCCGTATATTAATTAATTTATAGCAATCAATCTTCCAGAAACGGGGCGCGATTGTAGCACAAGAAATTAAAGGGGTGGCGATTGCCATCTCTTTTTTATTTAGGCCTGTGCAAAATAACACTTAAAATAGATGCAAATTAACTCCTAAAGTGACAGGTTTTTAGAGAAGTTCACTTACCCTATCCAAAAACGGTCGTTTATGGTGATTTTATCCATGAACTAATGAATTAAATGGCTTTTTTTATTTTGTTCAACAATCGGGCCATATTCTTGAATAAGAGAAAGAATTATTGGAAAGTGAATCGAAGCTCTAATTTATTCAATTAACGGGGGTTAGTTAAAGAATAATTATAAAAATCACAATAAACTTGAATTTATTGGAAAAAATATCTATAATAAAATTTATAAAAAACTTTATAGGCTAAAAACAATGACAGAGAATAGTAACTTAACGATCACACCATTAAAGGGAAGGAATGCCATAGACTGAAAGCATTCCTATGGTGAAATAAGTGAATTCACCTCTTGAGTTGTCACTTGGACCACTAATTTTAGTGTAAAGGTGTATCGGAGTATCCGTTATCTTAATGAAGGTGAACAACATTTATTTATTATTGTTAACTTGGGTGGTATCGCGAGAGTAAAAACCTCGTCCCTTGATTGGGGCGGGGTTTTTTATTTTTTTTAAAAAGGAGGGCATTATTAATGCAAGAGAAATTAAAAAAACTTGAACAAGAAGCTATTGAAAAAATTAAAAATACAGAGGGTTTAAAGGAATTAAATGATATTCGTGTAGCTTATCTAGGAAAAAAGGCTCCTATTACAGAAGTCCTTCGTGGAATGGGTAAATTATCAGCAGAAGAACGTCCTAAGATGGGGTATATAGTAAATGAAATCCGTGAAGAAATAGCCAGACAGATTGAAGAAACACAAAAATATTTTGAAAAGCTTGAGGTTGAGAAAAAACTTGCAGAAGAAACAATTGATGTGACTTTACCAGGAAAGCCTATCAAACAAGGAAACCGTCATCCTTTAACAGCAGTCATTGAAGATATTGAAGATTTATTTATAGGAATGGGATATTCAATTGCAGAAGGTCCTGAAGTGGAATTGGATTATTTTAATTTTACAGCCTTAAACCTTCCAAAAGAACATCCAGCACGGGATATGCAAGATTCCTTTTATATTACAAATGAGATTTTGCTCCGTACTCAAACTTCTCCAGTCCAAGCGAGAACTATGGAAAAGTTCAAAGGAAAAGGTCCAGTTAAAATAATATGCCCAGGCAAAGTTTATCGTCGTGATAGTGATGATGCAACACATTCTCATCAATTTATGCAAATTGAGGGCTTAGCCGTAGCAGAAAATATTCGTATGAGCGATTTGAAAGGAACCCTAGAAGTATTTGCTAAAAAAATGTTCGGACAGGAACGTGTAATTAGATTACGCCCAAGTTTTTTTCCATTTACAGAACCTTCTGTAGAAATGGATATATCTTGTTTTAGATGTAGTGGAAATGGATGTAGTTTATGTAAAAAGACGGGGTGGATTGAAGTCTTAGGTGCTGGGATGGTACATCCAAATGTACTTGAGATGTCTGGCTTCGATTCAAAAAAGTACACTGGATTTGCTTTTGGAATGGGAGTAGAACGAATAGCTATGTTAAAGTATGGTATTGATGATATACGGCATTTCTATGCAAATGATATACGTTTTCTACAACAATTTAAGCGAGCATAATAGATACTTTAAGAGAATTCTTATTCAACAATCGGGCACCTTAATGAAGTAACTAAAGCCTAATTTCTTGGTGTTAAAAGCGAGAAATTAGGCTTTTTTATCCTGAATTTCTCTTAGCGTATGTTTTCCACGTTTTGTTGGTAGGACCCCATCGCTATCAAGCTAATAAAAAGAAATGCCCCCTAAAATGAAAAAATACGCTATTCTTTCTGTAGAATCATAGGAAAGGATGGCGTTTTTTATGTCTGTTTCTGTGTCTAACGAATTACAACTATTTGCTCAAGAGATTCAAAGTGCCCTATCTCCAAATGCCTTACGAGATCTTGCTAGAGATGTTGGCTTTGTACAACGAACCAGTAAGTACCAAGCAAAAGATTTAGTCGCTTTATGTGTATGAGTGAGCCAAAATGTAGCTATGACTTCTTTAACTCAGTTATCTAGCTGTTTAGAAGCATCAACAGAAGTACTCATCAGCCCTGAGGGCTTGAATCAACGATTTAATAAAGCGGCTGTTCAATTTTTACAACACCTATTAGCTGAACTACTAAACCAAAAACTGACCTCATCTATGCCAATTTCTTATCCATATACTTCTGTTTTCAAGCGTATTCGTATTTTAGATTCAACTGCATTTCAACTTCCGGATATATTTTCATCAATTTATCCTGGTGCGGGAGGATGCAGCCATACAGCGGGAGTAAAGATACAGCTTGAGTATGATTTATTAAGTGGACAATTCCTTCATATTCATACAGGTCCAGGTAAACAACATGATCGAACCTACGGTTCCCTGTGTGCCCCAACTGTAACAGCGAATGATTTATGTATCCGAGATTTAGGTTATTTTCATTTGAAAGATCTTCAACATATACAAGATAAAAAGGCTTATTATATCTCACGTATCAAATCGAATACACGTATTTATCAAAAGAATCCAAACCCTGATTATTTTCAAGATGGCAGAATTAAGAAGGGTACAGAGTATATCCAAATAGATTTGGAGGTTTTAATGAACTCTCTTAAGCCAGGACAAACATATGAAATATCCGACGCTTATGTAGGAATGACTGATAAAGTACCAGCTCGTGTGATTGTTCATCGACTAACAAAAGAACAACAACAAAAACGATTACACGATCAAACGGTAAGAGAAAAAAAGAAAGGAATGAAATATTCTGCTCGTAGTAAACGACTTAGCGGTATCAATGTATATATGACAAATACCCCTATAGATATTGTCCCGATGGGACAAGTACATGATTGGTATTCTTTACGTTGGCAAATCGAGATTTTATTTAAAACATGGAAATCATTCTTTCATATTCATCATTGTAAAAAGATAAAACGAGAACGATTGGAATGCCATTTGTATGGGCAACTGATTGCCATTCTACTTTGTTCTTCTACCATGTTTCAAATGCGGCAATTACTTCTTATGAAAAAGAAACGAGAACTGAGTGAATATAAGGCCATATATATGATTAAAGATTACTTTTTTCTTCTTTTCCAATCAATACAAAAAACACCCAAGAGCTATCAAAGGTGTTACTTCGCCTGTTCAATCTCCTACAGCAAAACGGGAGAAAATCTCATCGATATGAGAAGAAAACAGTCTTTGATATATTAGGTGTCATTTACAATTGTACCATGTTTGATAATCAAGCGGCTTAAATCAAAAAATTGAAACCCATTAGGGTTTATTTCGTATGCAAATCTTTAAATTCCCTACACGTAGCTTTTAAAAAAAAAGAAACAACCTCTACTATAATTAACGTTGTATGTGCTTAGCTTGATAGCGATGTGGTAGGACCCCATGCCCATCAACCTAATATTTTTAATTCCCCCCATAACGAAAATTTTATGCATCGTTGACTGTTGATAATAATGCGTTATGTTAACTCCCTATGAATATCATATACAATAGGATTTCTCTATTTGGAGTACGAATTTAATTATTATTAATAAATTAAATTATGAATTTATGTTAACAAAGGTGGGAAAAGCGTATGTCTGATAAGTCCCCTAGAAGTGGCTTACGAATCCGATGTGAACAAGGAGTCCATCCTGAAGTAAGACGAGCCTGTTTAGAGTTTGGAAAGTGGCTACGGGAAGAATTCGAATTTCCTATTCGAGTTGTTGTTTATTTGAAAAAAGATTATCAAATTAAAAGTCAGGTTGATAAGGAATTAGTATCGGGTACATTTTTTGGTCCTTTTAACAAAAATGAAGAACCGTATATAAGAATAGCTACTGGTGATTATTTAGAAATGTTGGAGAAGTATGGTCAAGATAATGCACTTGCTGCTATTCTCGGTACATTTGCCCACGAATTAGGACACTATTATCAATGGATTGATGATGACGATGAGTTAGAAGAAGAAGGGGCGGAAAACAACAGAGAATACATGTTAGATTTATACGCTACTGTTCGTGAACATCCGTAGGTTAACTTCAGATAACGATAATTATGTAAATAAGCTGTCTATATAGACAGCTTATTTTTTTTGCTTAGCTTGTTTTTTTCCGAAATGCTAGCGGTATCCCATCGTCCTCAAGTTAAGAAATTTATTATCCCCCAAAAACGAACTAAATTCATATAAATAGTTGTAGAGAGATGAAAATTTCGTTTTGGGAATACTTCAAAATAGTAGTTTGATGGGGCAGCTGAGATACGTGTAAAAATAGATTATGGGATTACTTTTAGTTCAAATCTGATTTTAAGCTGAATTTTTCACATATACATTCGTATTTAATTGTATAGGATGTTTACAAATTAATTAATCTTTGTTGAAATATTTTTCCTTAGTTTGAACCGAGATGCAATTGGATTATCATTCTTACTTACAATTTTTTATGAAATCGGATGATAATTCATACTTTTTAAAATTTCTTCGTACTGTATATACTCCTGCCTCTTATTGAGTTCATGACTGTTTTTCAATGTTGATAAAGCACTCTCGATTAAAAATATCCTCGGATTTTCCTTATTATACATAATTTCTTCTTGTATAAAATGTAACAGACTTAAATAGGTAGTTATTTTCTGTTCTTTATCATTTAATGTCTTCTCAATTGTTTTTTTTAAGTTTAACGTAGCAATTGAGAACTCATTATTAAAAAAATCATTGTAACTTGATTGAGGTAATAATTCATTTATGTGATCGGGTGTAAATAGCTGAATGTCTTTTTTACTAATATCTTCTAAGATGGTATTTACTCGATCCATACAATATGAAACAATCTGCTTTGTTGTAATTGTTTCATTCCAGACATTATTCGTATGAAGGATATTCTGCAAAATACCAATGAAAATAACTGCACAATCCATTAAATAAATTGCTTTATTCTCTGGGAAGATATTTAAGAATCGTTTATATACCCAATTTAAAAATAGATATTTAGACTGTTTTATGAATGTAATCAACTCTGGATCATTAGATACAATCACGTCTTCGATTAATTGCATTAATTTATTTTTTTTATTAAGCTCCATTATAAGAATAACTTGTTCTATATAGACAGTGATATCTGTACAATCTTCTCCAATGAGTAGTTTATCCCGTTCTATTTCTATCTCTTCTAGAATGGAACTAAATACAGTTTTAAACAGTTCGCCTTTGGAAGAAAAATAATTATAAAAAGAACCCTTTGAAATCCCACTATGATTTAAAATATCTTGAATAGATGTAGCATGATATCCCTTTTCAATAAATAATTCATGTGCCTTATCTATAACATACTTTTTTTTCTTATTCACTATCTGCACTCCTTTGTAATTTATGCTTCCATATTTATAATAAGATTATAACAAAAATATACCATCCGTACAATTTTGTACGGATGGTATATTTTTGTTGATAATAGACCGCTAATGATGTATCATAAGTTTTGTTAAACCGAAAGTATATAAATGTACACGAAGTACAAAAGGTGAAGGGAGTGTATATATATGTCCGAAAAACAATCAAAAACTTCTTTTGGATTATTGTTTATATTAATGACTGGGGCATTCGTTGCTTTATTAAGTAACACGTTACTTAACATAGCTCTACCAGCTATTATGAAGGATTTTGATGTGAGTGCTTCAACCGTACAATGGTTGTCGACGGGGTACATGTTAATCAATGGGATTTTAATCCCGACAACTGCATTTTTAATCAAAAAATATACAGCTAGACGTCTATTCTTAACCGCTATGGGATTATTTACAGTTGGTACATTAATCGGTGGATTTGCACCAAGCTTTCCAATATTATTATCTGCTCGTATGATTCAAGCTTCAGGAGCAGCGCTTATTATGCCGCTACTAATGAACGTATTATACACAACATTTCCACCCGAAAAACGTGGTTCCGCTATGGGAATGTTTGGTTTAGTAATGATTTTCGCACCAGCTATTGGTCCAACTTTATCTGGATGGGTTATTCAACATTATGATTGGCCAATTTTATTCTTAATGATGGTACCAATTATGTTCTTAGTCTGGATTTTAGGTTACTTTAAATTACAGGATTATAAAGAAAAAACTAATGATACCATTGATGTTTTATCCGTCGTGTTATCTGCGTTAGCCTTTGGTGGTATTTTATATGGATTTAGTTCTGCTGGTAACAGCGGCTGGGATTCACCAAATGTTTATTTAACAATTGTATTAGGACTGGCATCATTAGTCGGGTTAATCGTTCGTCAATTTAAGCTTGATGAGCCAATGCTTGATTTTAGAGTATATAAATATCCAATGTTCGCTCTATCATCCGTCATTTCTGTTGCGTTAAATATGGCAATGTTCTCTGCCATGCTGTTATTACCGATTTATCTACAAAACATTCGTGGCATTTCTGCTATGGATTCTGGTTTACTCATGTTACCAGGAGCATTAATTATGGGGATTATGATGCCAATTACAGGGAAATTATTTGATAAGTTTGGTCCGAAAATGTTGGCATTTATTGGCTTAGCTATCGTGATTGTTACCACATTCTTATTTAGTCAGCTAACAGGTTCAACAGGGTATACGCATTTAGTCGTCTTATATGCAGCACGTATGCTCGGTATTTCAATGGTTATGATGCCGATTATGACGAACGGTTTAAATCAATTACCACCAAAATTCACACCACATGGTACAGCAATGAATAGTACAATTCAACAAGTATCTGGAGCAATTGGTGGCAGTCTACTTGTTACAATTATGTCTAATCGTACGGCAATACATGTAGAAGAAATGATGACGGATACTATGGGCAAGCTAACAAGTGCACCTACAGGTGATGCTTTATTAAAAATACAACAGCATATTTCCATGGAAGCGACTATTTCAGGAATCAATGATGCATTTCTTGTCTCAGCTGTTATTGCTGGTTTTGCATTTATTCTCTCATTTTTCCTTAAGCGGACAACAGTTCCAATTTCGGATCAATCAGATGTGCTGAATGAAAAAATAAGTTAGTCGATTCAAAGATGATTCTCTTTTTTACCAAAAAGAATGTAAACCAGAAAGGATAGAAAGATTCTCTGGTTTACATTCTTCTATATCTATGTGAAAGTTTGTCAAACTTGTTTCTTTCGTTAATATATTAAAATTCTAGATGAAATGAAAATAAAATTTGAGATAGCTGATATCATTTCTATGGATGCTGGTAAACAAATCATTTTAGAGAAACACGAACAAGGAATTAAGAAAATGGAAATGAAACTGAAAAAGCTTCGGAAAGAAGACGTGTAGAAGTTTGTAGAGCTTTCAAAGCGTTTGTTCTTATAATCATATATAAAATCCCTTATAGGCTTCGGAAAAATGGGCAGTTTTAATGTGTATTGCTAAATTTGTAGTTCAGCACTGGACTGCATAATAATTTTTCGAATATCTTACACTATAAGGTAAAAGGGGAATCGATATGTTGAAAATATTTAAGTATTTAAAAAAGAATGAATGGATACTTGTTCTATTAAGTATAGCATTCATTACAGTACAGGTTTGGCTTGATTTAAAGCTACCGGACTATATGGCTGAAATCACGACATTAATCCAAATGGAGGGTACGAACTTTTCTCAAATTATTGGACCTGGAGCATATATGCTACTCTGTGCAGTAGGAAGTATGGTTACTGCTGTTATTGTAGGATACTTTGCTGCTAAGGTTGCAGCGGGATTATCAAAACGTCTACGCGGATTAGTTTTTGATAAAACTTTATCTTTTTCGTTGGAAGAAATTAATCGTTTTTCGATAGCAAGCTTGATTACTCGTTCAACTAATGATGTTACGCAAATTCAATTTATTGTGGCAATGGGATTACAGATAATTGTAAAAGCACCAATTCTAGCTGTTTGGGCAATCATGAAAATTTCAGGAAAGAGCTGGCAATTGACAACAGCGACAGGTATAGCAGTTGTCGTTTTATGCATGATGTTAGCTGTGATTATTCTATTTGCAATACCAAAGTTCAAAATCATCCAAACTCTTACTGATAATTTAAACCGTGTAACTCGTGAGAACTTAACAGGGATGCGCGTCGTACGTGCCTATAACGCTAAGGGCTATGAAGAAAATAAATTTGAAAAAGCTAATATGGAATTAACAAAAACAAATCTTTTTGCCAATCGTTTAATGGCAATTATTGGACCAGGAATGACTGCGATTATGTCTGGTTTAAGTGTTGCAATTTATTGGATTGGTGCTTATTTGATTAACGAAGCACAGATGATAAATCGAATTACAGTTTTCTCGGATATAGTTGTTTTCTCAGCGTATGCCATGCAAGTTGTAATGGCGTTTATGATGGTAAGTATGATTTTTATTATGTTACCTCGTGCTACGGTATCAGCAAAACGTATTATGGAAGTACTTGAAACAGAAGCGACAATTAAAGAGGGTACAGTTACAGAAGGAAAACCAGGTATTGTGGGAGAGATTGAGTTCCGCAATGTTAGCTTTAAATATCCAGATTCAGAGAACCATATTCTTCGTAATATTAGCTTTACTGCAAAAAAAGGAGAAACGGTAGCTTTTATTGGATCCACGGGGAGTGGAAAAACAAGTTTGGTAAATTTAATTCCTCGTTTCAATGATGTTTCTGAAGGTGAAGTATTGGTTGATGGAATAAATGTAAAGAATTACAGACAAGAAACTCTACATGATAAAATTGGCTACGTTTCACAATCGTCTGTGTTATTCAGTGGTACTGTAACTTCTAACGTTTCTTATGGAGAATCTGGACATATGGATTCATCACTAAATGCTGTCAAAGAAGCATTGGAAATTGCACAAGGGAAAGAATTCGTGGAAAAACTTGAAGGACAATATGAAGGGCAGATATCACAAGGTGGTACAAACGTATCTGGGGGACAAAAACAGCGTATATCGATTGCTCGTGCAATTTATCGAAAACCTGAAATATATATATTCGATGACTCGTTTTCGGCATTAGACTACAAAACAGACAGGGTTCTACGTTCTGCTTTAAGAAAAGAAACGAAGGATGCCACTACCTTAATTGTTGCACAGCGCATCGGAACAATTAAAGATGCAGACCGCATTATTGTTCTTGAAGAGGGAGAAGTAGTTGGGAATGGAACACATGAACAATTAATGGATAACTGCGAGACGTATCAAGAGATTGCATATTCTCAGCTTTCGAAGGAGGAATTGACTGATGGCCAAAAATGATTATACCATTGGAGATCATGAAAAAAACTCAAAAAATGAGAGACAGATGGGCGGAGGGCATAGTCCAATGGGTGGCAGGGCCCAAGGACAAAAAGTAAACAATTTCAAAAAAACGATTCAACAGCTGATTTCCTACTGTAAGTCTTATGTACCCATTGTTATTTTCGCCTTAATATTAGCTTTTGTGGGTTCTGCATTTAATGTATATGGCCCAGAAAAATTAAGTGAAATGACCGACATTATCCAAGAAGGGATTAGGGGTGACATTGATTTAGGTGCAATCAAAAATATTGGAATCATTTTAGTGGTTCTTTACGGATTAGGTTTGGTATTTAATTATATACAAGGGTTTATAATGGCAACGGTAACACAAAAAATCACAAAAAAAATGCGTACAGAATTATCGCAAAAAATGAATCGAATCCCTTTAAGTTACTTTGATAAAACGAGTTATGGAAATATATTAAGCCGTGTAACAAATGATGTTGATACAATTGGCCAAACGCTAAATAACAGCCTAGGACAATTAGTAACGGCAATCGCAACTTTTGTTGGCGCATTGATAATGATGTTCTATACCAACTGGATTATGGCTATAACAGGAATTGTTGCAACCTTAATTGGATTTATTCTAATGACATTGATTATGAAGCGTTCTCAAAAATACTTCGTACAGCAGCAGGCTGAACTTGGGAAAATCAATGGACATATTGAAGAAATGTATGCAGGTCACCATATCGTAAAAGCATATAACGGCGAAAAGGAAGCAAAAGAATTATTCCATACAATCAATGATCGTCTTTTTGATAATGCTTGGAAATCACAGTTTATGTCTGGGATTATGATGCCTATCATGCAATTTATCGGGAACTTTGGGTATGTAGCAGTTTGTATTGTTGGTGCATTACTTGTGACAAATGGTGTAATTACAATTGGAACAATCGTTGCCTTTATGGTCTATATTCGTTTGTTCACACAGCCTTTATCACAATTAGCACAAGCTGCAACGAATCTGCAATCTACAGCAGCAGCAAGTGAACGCGTATTTGAATTTTTAGCAGAAGAAGAATTGTCAGATGAAAGTGAAAAAACAATGAGATTAGACAATGTCAAAGGGGATGTGGAATTTAATCATGTTAAATTTGGCTATGATAAAGATCGTCTAATCATAAAAGACTTCTCTGCTAAAGTGAATGCAGGACAAAAAGTAGCTATCGTAGGTCCAACGGGCGCTGGAAAAACGACATTAGTCAATTTATTAATGCGATTCTATGAACTCAACAGTGGAGAAATTACTATTGATGGTGTTCCTATAAATCAATTAACTCGTGAATATGTGCATGATCTATTCTGTATGGTACTTCAGGACACATGGCTATTCGAAGGGACGATTCGCGACAATATTGTCTATTCCAAGGAAAATGTTTCAGATGAAGAAATCATAGCAACATGTAAAGCAGTTGGGCTGCATAATACGATTAAAAACTTATCTAAAGGTTATGATACCGTATTAAATGATAAAGCGAATTTATCAGCTGGACAAAAACAATTAATTACGATTGCCCGTGCGATGATTGAAAATGCCCCATTATTAATTCTAGATGAGGCTACGAGCTCAGTTGATACACGTACGGAATTATTAATTCAAAAAGCAATGGATCGTTTAACAGTTGGGAAAACATCTTTTGTCATTGCACACCGTCTTTCGACGATAAAAAATGCTGACTTGATCCTAGTGATGAAAGAGGGAGACATTTTAGAAACTGGAAACCATGAGGAGTTACTAGCCAAAGGTGGATTCTATGCGGATCTGTATAATAGTCAATTTGAATCAGTCTCTTAAGTATTAATTACTAACTTCTTTCTCAGGATCCTTGTTGCTAAAAGCTGGTGAATGAAGTACGAAGGTATAGTAGGTAGGGCTAGAAATAGATATAGACTCTTTCCAGACCATAAAATTAATTTACTGGATGAGGTTGGTTGAAATGGCTTAAAATTAATTGTTAATGATATACTGACAAAAATCCCTCTTATTAATCAGTATCCTTTAGGTTTCACTGTGGGATTATGGAGTATTTTAACTGCCATAATGATAGGGTTAAATATAAAAAGATGGATTGTAAATCGAAAGTAAAAAAAAGTTAAACAGTCTATTTAGTAATAAATAAAAAGAATCTATTTTGGGAGTTTAATCAAAATGGGTTCTTTTTTGTTTGAATAATGTTTTTTATTTATAAAAACATTGAGTGCAACTTACTTGAAATTCCGCTTCAAAAGGTACGCCTTTTGAAGTAGTTATATTTCTATAAAAATCAATGTGTCGAAAGGTTCGAGAAAACATTTTGAAGGACTTCAAAAATACATAGACCTTTTGAATCATATATGAATTGTTGGGGGGAAAGTTTTCCTTCAAGATAATGTAACCCTCATCATCCATCAAAAACATTATATTTATATTAATAAATTAATGGAAATGATGGTATAGGTCATTAGGTAAGAAGGGGAGCATCTTGCACAAGATTAAATGTGGTTAGTTCTGTAAATCTATAAAATTTTAGTTTAGAGTTTCTTGTCCCAACCAATATCTAAAAGCGAAAGTTTAGACTTTCTTGTCTAAATAGTTTGGAGTTTCATGTCCTTGTACAACAAATCATTAATTGTAAAAAGACATAAAAGTCTAAACTAAAATCTCATGAACAATCGTTGATAAATAGCCATTATCATAAATTTTGTAGGTACTTTCATGTCTCAATAACTGGACATGAAAGTCTAAACCTTTTGAACATAGGACAAGAAGGTCTAAACTACTTAGCCAGTAATAATATAATATTTGAAAGTGAATTTTTGAATGTTAATTTACTTTCATTTTAATATAAAAGTGCTATACAAAATCCATAAAATAATTAAGTATTTATTTTATTTAAGATTGAAGTCTTATCGGTATAATTACTGCAGTAGAGGCTATGAAAAATAGGATTACGTGTTCTTTTATAAACTTGCCAACCAGTATGAAGAAGCAAAAAAGGGGAAACCTATTGAATAATTAATGATAATTTAGGGGGTACCAAATGGAGCATAACAAAAAGGCAGCAATTGGGGATTACGTTCAATTTTCATATCGTAAAAATCCTAACTTGCAATTAACGGGATTTGTAGTGAGTGTTCTGCAGAATACAATTGTTGTAGATGTTTCACAAATAATGAAAATTGAAGTAGATGATGTTAGGCAAGTAGTAAAACATGGTACTATAAAAAGGTGGTACATACGCAAATAAAAAATAATGTTCATAACTCTTATACGGCTGCCTTAACAAACTTTTCTTTTGTACGTAATTCAATAACTACTTGTAGTAATTTCTTGACTGGGTTTATATAAATATCGTATGTATAATTGCGAATAAATGAGTTGTAGGTATTGGCTTCTTTAAACAAACTTATTTGTTTAAAAATCATGTTCTAATGAAGTGTAGTAACTCTTTTACCTTCAGGTATAATCTTATATGTATCACAAAAACTACGTTTATTTTTCACAAATTTCACACAAATTATTGGTATTCTCTTCTATAGTGATAACTAATAGCTTTGAGAGAAGGGAACTGTATATGAAGAAGATTTGTTCTCCTCTTCTGTTATTTTTATTTTTTTGTTTTCCAGGAGTAAGTATTCATGCGGAGTCTACATTACAATCAAAAATTGACGCGGCTTCCCCATATGAAACAATTACATTAGAGAATAGAGCTTATAATGAAACAATTAAAATATCGAAACCGCTTACAATACAAGGAGATAAAAATACTAAAATAATCTCTTGTGGTAAAGATCCTGTCATTACAATAAATAAGGAAAACATTATCCTTAAAGATTTGAAAATAGAACAATGTAATGATAGTACTAATCAGCCAGCAATATTTGTAGAGGGAGATAAGCACTACATCAGTGGATTGGAAGTTCATACGTCATATATAGGGATTAAGTTAGAAAATGCTAGGGATATAAAGATTGAGAATAGTATGATCGTTGGACAAAGACGGGCTAATGGAATTGATTTATGGCAATCCAATCGCAATCTTATTGAGAACATCAAAATCCAAAATGCCCGTGATGGTATTTATTTGGAACAAAGCGACAATAATACAATAAAGGAAAATACAATCTGGCAGTCTCGTTATGGCATTCATCTTATGTATTCTGATAGGACAGTTGTTGAAAAAAATATATCAAAAGAAAATACAACAGGTGCTATGATTATGGGAACAAAGGAAACATCTGTAGTAGGAAATCGCTTTATTTACAATAAAAGTAATGTTCATGCACAAGGCTTATTACTATATGATGCGACAAAAACAAAAGTTTTACAAAATGAAATTGCTAATAATAGAGTAGGGGTTTATGTAGAAAAGGCAGATCACAATACTATTATGGATAACTCAATTTCTAATAATTTTATCGGTTTACAATTTAAAGATGCCAGTGCAAATGAATTTACTCAAAATGTAATAATGGGGAATGTTAATGAATCGCAAGCTACACAAAGCAGGGAAAACAATATCTATAATAATTATTGGGACGCTTCTTTAAAAGTAGATGCAGACGGTTCAGGTACTAGTAATATTCCATACAAAGCAGATGCCTATTTTCTTCTGTTAACACAAGATATTCCAGAATATCAGTTGTTCTTTCAATCACCAGGGATGCGTATTTTACAAAGTTTCATAAAAATTCCAGATCAATCTTTATTGCTAGATAAAGAGCCTAGTATGAGGCCAAAAGGTGTTCCGCAAAAAGGTGAGGGGACGGCATTTCAGTCTAACATTTTGATTGTAAGTGTAAGTATGTTACTAATGGGAAGTATATTGTTTATTTTAGGGAGGAAAAATTGATGAGAGTTAAGTATATGTTATTTGCTATTTGTTTATGTATGGTATTTGCCATAGTAGGATGTGGTAACAAAGAAACAAAGCCGGTTGCTATTAATGAAAAAAATGATAAGTGTGATATTTGTAATATGGCAGTAATGGATAATCAATTTGCAACTGAGGTTATTTTAGAAAATGGAAAAGCTCTAAAATTTGATGATATTGGTTGTATGTATAAATGGATGGATGAACATAAAAATGAAAAAACACAAGAGAAATTTGTAAGAGATTACAATACAAAAGATTGGGTTGCAGTGGATAAAGCTACATATATATATGACAAATCAATTAAGACGCCAATGGCTTATAATGTAATTTCTTTTAAAGAAAAGAAAGATGCAGACAGCTTCGTAGAAAAACATACTGGGAAAATCCTTTCTTCTAAAGAGCTTGCAGAACATAAATGGGAAATGAATAAAGAGATGATGGGAAAAGAAAAGAAAGATCATGGTAGTGGACATTCTCACTAATAAGTGATTATTACTATGAAAAATTAGTGAGAAAAAGACAACCAACTATGGTTGTCTTTTTCAGTAGAGAGGTGAATAGCTATGTGGAATATATTATATTCAGAATGGCGTAGTGCAGCAAGGGGTAAACTTGCATACATGTTTTTGTTTCTTTGGATAACTATATTTTCTTTAATATTTGTTATGGAAAGAAATACCCCGTCTTTAGTAGGTTATACAAATGTGACGGGGACAATGGTAAACCTTATTTTATATATTGTACCCTTACTTATGTTAATTATAGGAGCATTTTCTATCGCAGGCGAAGTGGAAAATGGGAAATGGAGACTTTTATGTACGTATCCTTTAAAGAGTACCTCATATGTAATAGGTAAAATAATCGGTCAATTTATAGCGCAAACAGCTATTTTTTCAATGAGTTTTGGAGTAAGTATAATCATTGGGTTAGTAAGCGGTAGTAATTTTGATATATTTTGGGTGGTAGCAACGTATATCTTCTCTGTTTTATTAATTTTTTTATTTTTATTACTGGGAATAACAATCGGTTCTTTTTCTATAACTAGGTGGCAAGCTTTAGCCATAAGTATCGTAGTTTGGTTCTTTCTTATTATGATGTGGCCAACGGCTTTAATTAGTGTTCTTAATTTTGTTCCATATTCAATGATTGCACCATTAATAAAAATGTTATTGTTTTGCAACCCAGCAGAATTCCTTCGAATTATATTTGTAATTCAATTAGGTGGTGGAGCAATATTTGGGCAAGTATATGATCAATTGGTAATGATTTTTCAAAGTAAAGCTGTTATTTGGATTCTACTAATATACTGCATTATCTATACAATCGTGTTCTTGTTTGTGGCGGGGTGGCAAATGGAGAGGAGAAGAAAAAAATGACAGTATTAAATCTCAAAGAAGTATGTAAAAGATATAAAAAGAAAATAGCATTATCTCCAATCTCATTTCAAAGTAAACAAGGAGAGTGTATCGTATTATGCGGTGGGAATGGAGCTGGGAAAAGTACGCTCCTTGATATAATTGCTGGAATTACAACACCTACAACTGGTACCGTTCAATTAGGGAATATAGAATTACAGAAAGATAGAAAACAGTATGTGAGTGAAATAGGTTATATGCCAGATGATTTTCATGCACAGCAAGATATGACAGTTCAAGAATTTTTATTCTTTTATGCTGCTTTTCGAAATATAGGAAAAGAAAAAGTACAGGCAGTTATTAAATCAATAGGCTTAAATGAGAAAAAAAATGAACGGTTACATAGATTATCTAAAGGGATGAGACAGAGGCTATTATTTGGGCAGGCGTACCTTGGAAATCCTAAAATTTTGATATTAGACGAACCGACAAATGGCCTGGATCCGTATTGGGTAGATGAATTTTTAACAATATTAAAGACTTTAAAAAGAGATGGTACCATGATTATTTTTTCCACACATATGATGGATGTAGCTGCTGAAATTGGTGACCGGATACTCTTTATGAAAGAAGGAAAAGTCATACAGGAAATTAAAAATGATGGAGATTTAGAAAATTTAACGATAACATTACTACAAATGCATAGAAGATAAATACATTAGGAAACAGCTGCTTTCAGTATAGTAGCTGTTTTATTTTTACTTGTATCTCTAATTCTTTGAGGAATTTTTGTAGAAAGACAGGAAACTGGATACTAATTTTATAGCGTGCAATATCGAATTACCAATAAAAATGATTCGTTTAGTATCCATTTTCTTGTCCTAAAACAATGATAGGAATAGAAGTATCTACTTTCTTGTATAAAAAGTTTCCATTTTCTTGTCTTTCTACAATGTCGTTGTACAATAGGAGGGGAGCTTAACCTACAATCCTTCCAAGTGTTCGTTAAATTCCGATTTAACGTAAACAACAATTGTAGGAATCTAAAATTTTCATTTATCTAATCTAACTAGAGAGAGTTTTTATATACCAATTAGATTAGAATTTAAACTATGTATTTTTTATATAATAAAATTAAAGATGAAATGAATAATACATAACATTTAAAACCACTAACAGCAGGGAAAATAATAAAAGTTCAGCAATTTTGCATTGCTGAACTTTTATTATTTATTTTTTTTTCCTATTCTGCCTAAGCTATCTTTAATAGTTGTTTCTCCAAGCTGTGTGTATAATAAGGCCGTATCTTGGCTGGTATGCCCAAGTTGCTGCATCACTTGTAATGAGTCTTTTTCCTCCATATATAATTTATTTGCCAGTGTATGTCTTAATTTATGAGGAGACATTTTTTTACCATAAGCCTTAGTATATTTTTCTACTATATCTTGGATAGCCCTAACCGAAAGAGGCTGTGCAGTATGTTTATACTTCGATAGAAACACATTTTTTAATTCCTTCCCTGGAGCATATTTGTTATTTCTAATTTCCATATACTTTTCAAGATCATTCAATGCAATTGGGGTAATCCATACAGAATCTTCTTTGTTTCCTTTTCGTATTACATCAATTAGTCTTTCTTTTAAGTTTATATCTTCCATACGAAGATCGGCCAATTCACTTACACGAATACCACTACCAAGAAAGAGAGAGAGAATAGCTACATCACGATCTTTATCTCTTAGGAAATAGAACAATTGATGTTTTGTTAAAGCTTTTTCATGTTCAAACTTAACATAATTTAAAAATTCTTGATCGTCATCATTATGGAATATTTTAGATCTCATACGCTTCGCACGGGCGTTTAATGTTTCTTTATCTTTATGTATTTCAATTTTAGCCATTACATTTCTATAAAAATAGCATTCTCCATCTTCATCTTCTGAAAGGGAAGTAAGATACTTAAATAAAGATTTTAAAGCTGAAATTTTTCTGTTAACAGAGGAATTTTGCATGTTTTGTTGTAGTTTTAGAAATCTCATAAAGTTCTCAATATCTTTTTTCCTTAAATTCTCCAAATCAGAGAAGGATATGTCTTTAATGGACTTAAATTCAATAATTTGTTCAGATAATAGCCAATTAAAGAAGACTCTAAAATCATATACATAATTCAGTAGGGTGGAGGGAGAGGCATCATGCAATTCTTTGTACTCCACAAATTCTTCTATGTAAAATGGCATTTCATTTAAATTTTCGTATAATTTCTTACGATGTACGGATTTTTGACGTTGTTTGCTGTAATCCATAAAAATCACCTCATATATACTATAACAGAAAAATGATACGAACACAAGTTCGCATTAAATTCAATTTTTACACGAACTTATTTACATAATTTAATTATGTAATACTAAAATTCACTCGAAATTGAATGGGAAAGTGTAATTATTCTAATAAAAGTTATAGATAACCAAGTGATAAATTCATATTTGGCGATAAAAATTATATATGTATATAAAATAAAACGATTTTCAAATATAAGTTCTAACAAAATGAATACATGAACACAGTTTAAAAATCATTATAAAATGTGAATTGGTTAATTTAATCAAGGTTAATCAGGAGTTAGTTAGATCAACACAAGAAAAGCTCTTATAAATTAAAATGTAATTCACTATAAAAATTGCTTATGAGTAATTCAGCATTTGATTATTCTTATATAAAACATCAATTATATGGCGTATACCAATATTCATGCACTTGGGCTTGAAATCCCTAGATACTGTATTTGATTTTTATATAATCGTATTATTCTGCGTAAAATTGGTATTTCGTGCGAAGTTGTTGAGGTATGTTTTTTCTCCCTTCTTTCCATTCTTTTATGTTCATCCAACAGAATTCATTATTCATTATTCACTTTTCATCAGTAAGTAATATTTTTTGATTCCAGCTCTGTCCGCTTTTACATATCTTTGTTTATTGTACGTTTACTAATAGAGTGTAAACAACATAAAAACTCAAAATTAGATAAATTTAAGACAAAACAGCTCAGTTAAGCCCTTAGGGCTAAATCGGCTGTATTATACTCGAAACTGAGGTGTTTATAATATCGAAAGAGATGGTTTCTTTTATTGCTTTTTACTTCAAAAATGTTCTTTATTACTCTTGTTTTATGTAAAAGTTGAGCCCAATTTAATTATAATACAGAATTGAAAACATAGCTTTGAAATTCTTTTAACTGTCTCAATAAGATAAGAATTCTTTTCATTTTGAGACAGACTTCGATTTAATTTCCACAACTTCTGATAAGATATGTTATGTAAACTGAATATAAGTAATTGATTGTGGATACCTTTATATCAGCGGGTTTCCAGCAACCTACCTTTCCCTACTATTACACGATTACAATAAAAACTCACACCACATGACTCGTATGTATCAACATAACTAACCATAGTTCCCACCAAATGATATCGTCGCTTTAACGATTTTGTTCTTGTATTGCTTCTTATTTTCCCCTGGTACTGGCCTCATCGTTTGCTCAATCAATTCTGGGTGCTGTATTTTACCCGTATACTCTTCTTTTTTTACAGGCACGGATATGGTTTCATAATTATCCTGTTCATTATTATTTCCCTTTGTTTCGCTTCCTATCTTCCGGTCAAACTCCTTATCCTCGTATGTTATTTGAGTATAAACGTGACCTTTGCTGCTACACCCTGTTACCAATCCTAAAGCGATACACATTGTAGAAATCATCCACAAAAATTTCTTCATCTTATCCCTCCATCTCTTATTGCTTTTCTTCCCCTACATCATAACGAGGTTGTAATAGTTGTCTGAAAAACTATTGATTTCTATGGTATATCGCGGGTTCGTGTATCTATACGTTGCTATAATCCCCTACTATTTCAAACGTGCTTTTTATGATATTTATGCAGGATTCCCCCTTACATGTACCGAAACTCCAAGAGGGAACCATTCCACTAATTACCATCCCAATTTCTTACTATCGCATTTTGGAGGTTAAAACATGACAAAAAAACGGAACATACAAAAATCAGCACTTTCCATTACCCTTCTCTTATCTTTAGGGGTTTCATCTTTTCCAATTACATCGCCTATTCACGCGGATACACGCGCGGAACAATCTATAGAAAAGAAACAAATCACTTTAACCGATCGTACAACATTATTTTTTGAATATCTCCAGCATGGTAAATATGCAGAAGCCCTGCAATTAACATCCGCTGCTTTTCAATCGAAGTTTACTGCACAAAAATTGCAAGATTGGTGGACACAAAGTAATGGTGGTGGGATTAAAAACATAGGAACAGCAGAAGTAAAAGAACGTAACTTGGTTCATCAGACAGTTGAGATTCCAATAGAGTTCGAAGGAACTACGATTCCAGTTTTGCTTAAATTCACACCAGGCGGGAAAGTAGATGAAGTTGGGCAAAGGACACCTAAAAATACATATGCCATACCGCATCCTATCTATGATCGACCTGACTCCTATCAAGAACGAGAAATCGTAATTGGAAATTCTACATACCCTTTACCAGCCACGTTAACGATTCCGAAACATAAGCCTGGTGAAAAGGTGCCCGTTGTTGTTCTTGTTCATGGTTCTGGTATGAATGATCGTGATAGTACAAACATGGGGACAAAATTGTTTAGAGACCTTGCAGCGGGCCTTTCATCTAACGGAATTGCAGTCTTACGCTATGAAAAACGTTCCTTAGAACACACATTAAAGATGAGTGAAGAACCTATTACCTTAGACCGAGATACAACAGAAGATGCCATATACGCAGCAAAATCAGCAGCGCAGCAGGAAGGCGTTGACCCAAGTAACATTTTCATTCTCGGACATAGCCAAGGAGGTGGCGCGATGCCGCGTATACTGAGCAAAGCACCTTCTTCACTTGTTCGAGGCAGTATATTACTAGCACCACCCGCACGACCTATAACTGATGTGCTCATTGATCAGTATCAATACCTCGGGGCACCAAAGGAAGTAATCAATGAACTAAAAAGACAATTCGCCTATTACCAGGATCCTACTTTTGATCCAGACGGCCCACCAGCCGGTTACAATTATCCATCCCCGCATTTCATGTATGATGTTGCTCGCTGGCGTCCTGTTGAGGAAGCAAAAACACTTAAAGAATCATTATTGATTCTGCAAGGAGCACGCGATTATCAAGTAACAGTAAAAGATGAATTTACAAGATGGCAAGAAGGACTCTCAAACCGCGGGAATATTCAGTTCAAAACATATCCGAAATTGAACCATGCCTTTACAGAAGGAGATGGTGATTTAAGTCTTCCTAGTGAGTATGAAATCCCTGCAAATGTTCCCGAGTACGTCATTCAGGACATTATTAACTGGGTCAATGAGACAAAAAAATAAGTAAACTTGCAAAAAATCTTCATGCAATCATCATTGCGTGAAGGGGTTGTTACTAAAGCGGAGGATCATGAGAGAAATAAAAAAAAAATATATACATAATAGTAATTAAAGTAGTGAAGAGTAGTGAAGAGTCCTGAACATCCAGGACTCTTTCTTATTTTATAATGGGGTAGCACCCATTGCTATCCAGTTATAACAGCATTACAAAATTTTCAGGAGTGTTTTTTATTACTTTTTTAAGTGGATTCTGGATGCTTTGAAATCAAGTTACCTTTTCCGGACTTATCGTTCCAAAACCTATATACTAATTCAGATTCTCCAAAATGCTCAATGGCCCGTTTAAAGGATTCTAGTTTAGAGAATACTCATATTTTAACAACGTTAAGATGTTTTTTAATTTTGATAAGTGTATATGAGACATTCAAAAGCCTTATAATGTGTCAAACAACAATATTATCAAAAGAGTATACCTGTATTGATAATACTTGATATGACTAGGTTTATCTCACTATCGTTATAAATCTGCATAATCCTGATGTGACCGCGTTTAGTTTTTAGACATATTATATAAATGTCAATTTAATTATTAACTGAGGTGAATTATTATGATAAATCCTTACTGTATTAAAAACAGGGCAATTGGCTCAGTCTATACAACCCATGGAGCTCAATCAACAATGCATGCAGTATATCATGCAATGCAGCATATGCCATACTATCAACATCCCGCTATACCTTATTATGAAACCATACAATATCATCCCTCTATAGGATATACACCTCAAAGTATATATCCTACTATTTTTACAACAATTCCACTTTATTAACCATCCTCTTGTTTTTAATTATTTTTAAACTGTACAGAAAAACTCCTCCCTCACTTTTTAAGGGGGGAGATGTTGACAAAAGAGGATCTGGACATGTCCCATTTTATTTTTTCTACTGTTTCATTAATTGGAATTGCCACAAAATTATCTAAACCTCTGTTCATTACTTCAACTTCAGTTTGATTTGAATAAAATAAATACATTTATCTATTAAAGCCCTTACCTCTGAACTCTTCAATTGTAGTTACCCCCTCTTTTCGCGCCTGTTTTCCAATTACTCCGTTTTGTAATCTAATTAAGACCATTGTAAGAATCAGAATCATAACTGATTAAGAGACTTTGTTAAATGCCCAACATGATATTTCTCATCAAAGCTGATAACACTGAGAACTTGTTGAACATCGCTTCTTACTTCCTATCATTCTTCCACTTTGGCCACCTCATTTCAAAATAAAAAGAGAGACGCTTGTCCCTCTATAGCAAATACTTTTATACAAACAACCTAAATACCACCTTTTATTATTAACCCTAGAACTGCCATAACTATTGCGCTAATAACAATTCGTAAAATCCATGTGGTATTCAGACTGATTTTTTCTAGTTGCTTATTGATTGTAGAAATATCTTTTTCATTTATAGTTGTACGAGTTTCCAAGTTACGAATATCTCGCATGATTTCTTTTTGCTCTGCTTTTAGGCTGTCGATTTTTGCATATACATCTTCCATACATTCACATCCTGCTCTAAAAAAATAATACAACAATCTTTATATATTATGAGACAACCCTATTCAGTGTGAATTTATAAAAGATATTTCTTTACCTAAGCCGTAATTAATACAAAATACAAAATAAAAAAGACCGACATATTAAATTGCCCCTCTTTGGTTTATTCGTTTTCGATTGACCGACTTTTGTGCCACTAATTGTTCTTCAAGTAGTTTAAGTCTTGCTCCAATTTCTGCTTTTACCCTTTCTAATTCTTCTCTTGTCGTCGCAAAATATATCGCTTTTACTGATTTTTTCATTTGATGATTAATTGCCCGCAACTCTCCCACCCATGACTACTTTATAATTTTGAATTGTGTCTGCTATATAACATTCTGATCTAAAAAAATGCATATAATCTTGACTGGGTATGATATGTTGTCCATGTTTTCCGTGTTAGATTTCCATTATCGTCTCAATAGCATATTTATACCGTTCATGAATCTCATACTTTTCTTTCAATTCCATCGGTTTATTATCTTCTTTTAATAATCTATCTAAATAAATCCAAATTATCTCTATTCATCTAAATGCACCCCTTTTAGCAAACCTTTCTTGCTCTAATGTGTTTAGGCTTACCTTACTTTAGTTCGTTAAATACCTCGCCCACTATCCCTACACAAGCGACTATAATCATTCTTCATCCTCCTCCGAAATAAAAAGCACTCGAATCGATGCTTTCTTATCATTTGTTAATTTGTAATTCAATTACGGTAAATGAAGTTTTATTCTTCTTCCAATCACTTAATACAGTTTCCTTCATCTGCTGGTTTCGGATTTTATGAGCAGTTAGCTTTGGCTAGCTGCTCTTTTAGTCGCTTCATCAAGCGTATAAGTGATACTGTCAGGTCTCCAACCCGAATGCGCCTCCATAAAACTATATACAGCTCGTGGTGTCCATCCTCTATTAAGGGTATACTCACATTTATTAACTAGATCGTTATAGGTTTTTATATCCATTCCTCTTTTCTACAAAATGAAATTTTTGTTTAGTTTTTCGGATGATCGCACTTCCCTTTGTATGACCTTCTCTATCCGTTCATGCAGTTTTACAAATCACTGTCCGAAAAGTTACCACATATATTCCAAAAAATTTCGGAGTAAAAATATAAGTCTACATATTATAGAACAAAAGATGAAGGCTTACTCTTCAAAACTTTTGTGATTTTCATAGGAAAGAACAATTATATGGAAAATGTATTAATAGCAATACAACACCCTAAAAAAGAGCAATCTGAACAGGTCATTCAAAATATAGTAGAGAAGATGGATATGATGATTAGCTTAGTTACTACTTACATGGCTATTGAATCAGGATCTATGGAAGAATTAAAAGAACTTCAGGAAGAAATTATTCATGCTCAAGCATATATTCAAAAACGGAAATTTGAAGAAACACAGAGATAAAACCCTGTGTTTTTATTTGTTCGTCTATGACGTCAATCTGGTATTAATCAAATTAGATGTAATTTGATTATTGTTTTGGCATAATCCATACATTTTTTTGAATGCGTACAATATACGGCACCGTATCTTCAATGAGCAAATAATCTGGTTTCACATCTTTTAACTTTCCTCTTACAGTTTCAATAACTACATATTTACGAATTGCTGATTGTAATGCCTGATAATACGGAGGGATTCGGTACACTTACCATATTTTATTCACTACAGTAATTGCCCTCCAAATAACTCATTAATAGGCAATGATATAGGGGTATTTTGAATGTACATCCAGGGTGTTCCTTTCAAGACATGTATCATTTTAAATATGCCCTTTATTAGAATACTGCTCATACTTTTTTTGAGATTCTTTCGTAATACGTGCGTTAAGTAAAATCGCTACCAACAAAAACACTCCATATTCCCCCCCTGTAGCTCCTATGATAATTACACTACTACAAACAAGTACAATTAATAGGAGCAACGAAACTAAAGAAATCCGTTCATAGTTCTTTGACATCTTCTCGTATTTTATGCGTTGTTTCCTTGCATACATCTAAATTCCTCCTTAAAATTATCAATTTTCCTATAAAATAAATCTCGCCCTTAAAAAGAAAACAATCTATCGGTTCAAATAATTAATTTTTTTAAGCAACTAATTTATATAACGTAAAAAGAAATACTACCAATATTAAGCTTTCCGCTATGATAATCCCGACCCTCTCCTTTCTTTTAATCCCATCGCATCAGATGATATGTATATCCTATTATTATCAACAGAAAACAAAAAGGATCCTCCCTTTCGTAAAGGATAATCCTTTTCTTCGCTCATTCAACAATTTTTAGGTATTCTTGATTAATTAAAATAACAGCCGGTCCATCTACAAGAATTCCACCAACTTCAATTTTTTCATAGGCCTCAATCTTAATAGAAGTAATCCCTTTCCGCTTCTTTAACTCGTTACTTAATTCTTGCGTCGGCATGTGTTTCATATCTTCACTCCTTCTTATTGTTTCATATCATTTTATTATGTTAAATGAATTATAAAAATGGTTTCTAGTTCTAGAAATTCCATCAATTTTTATCGTTGACCATATATTTAGATGTTACCAACTCGCGTATCTCTTTTATGAAAAGAAGATAAACAATTAATATTCACTGTCTCAGTAAATGTAGAAAATTCTTAAAGATAGAGATGAGATTGATTATTTTTTCTTCTAGAAATAATGACTTAGATATATATACCTAAAACAATGAAAGCCCTACCTCTCTTTCATCCTTACGGCTCCTTGTCCGTGCCAGTGTGAATCAGGATTGCAAAAATCAAGTGACTATTTGATCGAGTTATTTGATGAAACTTCGAACGTTCGTAAAAGAAATATAAAAATAAAAATGGATTAGATTGAAGTAATAACAAAAGAGGTTCCTACTCTAAAAGTGAGTTGAAGAAGTTGAATGTCTTTGAAATGATTTACTTTTAATAATCATCATATTCCCGAAAAATTCAGGATATTTTCGGGGGATGTAATACATTATCTATAATGAACCTTAACAGAAACTTTTTAATTGATTTTCAGTGATCCCTTTAATTAATCCCAGTTCACTAATCAAAAATTCATGTGCGTTATCCAACATTTTTTTTTCGCTTGTATTCAGTGCTTTTTCTTTTTTCATACGCATTAGATCACGTACAACTTCAGCACCTTCTTGTATTTCACCCGTTTTTATTTTGTCCGTGTTCACTTTATACCTTTGTTTCCACGGCAGTAATTCATCTGATTCTCCATGCTGAAAAATGTGTATAATGTGTTTTAATGCAAGTATATCAGTAACTGGGCGTATACTCGAACTTAATATTTTACCCATAGGAATCATGACTTGCATATTACTGATTGACATTTTTATAACAAAATACTGTTGTTTTTCCCCTGAGAATTCTTTTTCTTCTATGGCTTCAATTATACCTGCTCCGTGCATTGGATAAACAATGTTATCGCCAATTTGAAACATATAATCCACCTCCATATATGGTAACCTTCTTAACCTTAACATATATGTGATTTTTTATCAAATATTTTATAATATCATAAAATCATTTTTATCGTCAACCACTTTTTTGACAAAAATTAAATTAAGTAAAAAACACCCCCAAAACAATAGGGGGCGTGTCAGATTTCTAATAAAGGGAAGGGGAATTTCCCCGCGTATATTCTGAAATCTCTACTCATTAACGTAGATCAGTTTTCCCTTGAAAACGACCAAATCGATCCCGTATTTTTTTCAATCTTGTTTGGTACTCCAAAATCTCAATTCTTGCTTTTTCAGCTAGAGGTGCAATGGGTCGTAAGTCTTTTAACCCCCAATAATCAACTACTACATCAAGTACTTGATCAAAATATTGCAGCGGCCCATAGTTAGCTTCTTTTGCAATCACAGTCATTCTATTTTCAAAATCAGGCATGACAGCACCTGGCATTTTAAAATTCCTAATCACATTGGCAATATGATAGCAATAATTAGGTTCCAATTCCAAATGTGTTCGAATGACGTCTCGATAAAACGCATAATGAAGAGTTTCATCTTTTGCAAGACGGCGTAATAATGTAGCAAGATCTGGATCATGCTTACTTGCAACCTTAGCTACATTATTGTAAAACACCATCGTTGCAAGTTCTTGTAGCGTCGTATATGTCATTGCTTCGATTGGTGTGTGAAAATCGGGCTCAAATCCACCCTCAACGACTGACTTTCTTAATTCATGTAATCGTTTGGGATTCACACTTCGAGTGAGTAGTAAATATGTCTCCAATAAATTCGAATGTTGATCCTCTTCTGAAGTCCAAGTATGAATAAAGTCTGTAATAACAGAAAGGGACCCTTTAAAAGTCGCAGATAAATACGTTGTAAACCATGGTAAATTCACCTCTGTTAATAAAGCTGTTTCAATGGCCGTAATTACACCAGAAGGAAGAGTAACTTGACTTTCATCCCAAGGAACTCTTTTAAAGTCCATTCCCTTATCCCATGGTAAAAACTCATGATAACCCCAGTCTATCTTCTGCGCTCTTATTTTATGTTGTTCATACAGTTCTTTTAAACGTGGTTCTAATCGGAAATCTAAATCATTTGTTAGCATATATAAGTGCCCCCTTTTCTTATCATAGATAGTCATTCTATTTTTACATTCATTTTTATCCTTAAAAATTTTCTACAAATAAATATTACTTTCCTTTTTTTAAGTCAAACATAACAAATTTGTAACAAAACTCTTTAAGAGCCCTATATTTTTATATGATTTTTTCAAATCAAAAGGGGAACCGTTACATATATTGTCCTTTTTTATAAAAGGGGTTCTGAGGCATACGGTGTGTTGCTTAGCCTAGATAAAAAAACGATCATCAGTAAATAGAGAATAACATTCATGGATGAAGATACTCGTCATGTTGTAAATCTTGGTGATTATAAAAAGGTGCATGCCCATAAAGAATCGTTTTATAATAAAGATTGATAAACAATTAATCTTTCATGCGTTTTCGCTACTTTCTAATTTTGTTATTGGTAGCAAAAACTGAAAAGAGTAATGGTATTTTATACACACTAACAACTTATTTAGATGTTAGACCCAATATATTAGATTAAGCGCTTGAAAAATATATACAGTTGATGAGATAGCCTTAGACGACAAATTCCCAACAAGATCACTGTACATTGACTATGATGGGGTTATTTACACGGTTAGACCGTGCACAAAGAGAAGAGGCGATAAACATGCAGTCAACGGAAGCTCATATGAAGGAAACACAACGTAGAGAAAAAATAGAAATAATATTTAGTCATATGGTAAAAGGAGAGAGTTATTTTCACGGATCCTCCTATCAATGGAAAAACATTGTATACCAAAATTATAATAGGATACAACAAAAAGAGTTAAAAATTGAACAACTTATTTCCAAAATGGAAAAAGAAGGGGTTCTCTTTGCGCAGCATCGTTCACTCATACACTATCCCGTCATTGATTTTGTCAAATATATAGCTAAGGTTTATAAGGAAACCCTCGAAAAACAATAACCATGATTATATTTTTAAAATAAATAATTATATTCAAAGAAAACCTTTACAAAAAGTTTATTTGTGAACATTGTTAACAAAAAGCTCAAAAACGAATATTTTTTTATTCAAAATAATATTCGTTTTTGTTATAATAACAACCATAACGTATTCTAGTCGTTTGTATATCTTCAGATTTTGTAAAATTTATTACACAAAAAGACAACTCTTAATTTGAAGTGAACCCCGAAAACGGGACACATATCAAAACACCTAAACCATCTGTTCCCTAAATTCTTTAGGGGATAGGTGGTTTAATTTTTCTT
>NZ_JBIYCZ010000026.1:0-42232 GCF_044908245.1 Bacillus sp. RC242 | reverse complement strand
CAAGAAAAATTAAACCACCTATCCCCTAAAGAATTTAGGGAACAGATGGTTTAGGTGTTTTGATATGTGTCCCGTTTTCGGGGTTCACTTCAAATATAAGGGGTTTTTATTGTTAATGAGAAGATACTGTTTCTTGAAGACCTTTAGTCAATTGAACATCGACTTTTTCAGCATCATGAATATGGCTCATAATAGTAGTATTTAATTTTTGGAACATTTGTTGAGTGTTTGCAAATTCTCTTAATATATCATCATTACAAGATTTTTGGTTTTCGATAGCTTTAATAACATTTGTAGCGCCACTTTGTAATGTTTGAATCATCATTAAAATATTTTCAATTCTAGCGTTAGTATCAGCGCTCATTTCTACACCTTCATCAACTAAATGTAAATTATCTTTTGTATTTTCATATGCTTTTTCAATTTCTTCTTGAATTTTTTTCGTTAAGTTACCGATGTTTTTTGTACTTTCAGCTGTACTTTCAGCTAGTTTTCTTACTTCATTAGCAACAACAGCAAATCCTTTACCGTGTTCTCCAGCACGTGCAGCTTCAATACTTGCATTTAACGCTAGTAAATTTGTTTGTGCTGCAATGTTTTGAATCACTTCTACAATTTGTTCAATTTCTTTAGAGCGTTCGCTTAAATGATTCATACTATTAGAAGTACGTTGAGATTGTTCACCTAATCTATTAATTACAATGAGTAAGCGATGAACGGATTCTTTTCCTTCATTAGAGCAATCGATAATTTCTTCAATAGATTGAATTAAGTTTTGCTCTTTTTGTAGCATTTCGTTATTTAATTCGTTGGAATGTGTAGTACGCATAGAAACATTTTCAAAGCATGCGTTCAATTGTTGAATTAAGTTTTGGAGTGTATGATGTTGGCTATTTACAAGTTCGTGCTCTTGCATAACGCTTTTTACACGATTATGGATAGAAGATATAATTTCTTGTTTTTCCACATCTTTTTGTTTTAATTCTGCTTCTAGTTCATGTATATGAGTTTCTAGTTGATCAATTTTATGTTGGAGTGATTTCTTTTGAGTAAACATTTTATTTAATTCAACCGCCTTTGGGATTTTTAATTTCTCTATATTTGGATTTTAGCATTTTTTATAATTTTTAAATATAGGAATTGTTAAATATTTAAGAATCTATTACATTTTGTTCACAATTCTCTTTTTTTGTCATGAAAAATAAACTGTATTTAATGGTCCTGTAAACAAACTGTAAAATAAATCATGTATAACTGTATAAGAAGGGAGTCGGATTATGAACTATTTTAAGCGAATCAGTAGTCTAGTATTAGCAGGAATTATCGTTCTTTCTAGTACAGTCGCTGTAAAAGCAGAGTCAAACGACGAGAAACTTAACAACATGCAACAGCAATTGCAGCAAAACGATGCAGATATGCAGAAGAAAGAGCAAGAGAAGCAAGCTGTTAGTAAAGAAATTCAAGGTATCGAAAATGAACTACATAATTTAAATAATACAATTGCAAAAAATAAAGAGGATCAAGCTGCTATTCAACGTAAAATCGATGAAACACATAAGCAGATTGAACAAAAAAAGAACGAAATTGTCGTTTTAGAAGATAAAGTCCTTGCTCGTAAGGATATTATGAAAAAACGTATGGTTTCTGTTCAAAATAGCTCAAATACGAGTTTAGTAGTAGAAGTTGTTGTAGAATCAAAAAACTTTGCAGATTTCATACAACGTATGAACGCAGTTACGACTATTCTAGAAGCAGATAAAGAAATTTTACGTCTACAAGAACAAGATCTTCGTCAAATTGAAGAAGATAAAAAAGAGATTGATGAAAAAGAAGCATCTTTAGTAGTAGATAAACAAAAATTAGCAAAAGCACAAGCTGATTTGCAAGATAACTTGAAAAAACGTCAAGATAACTTACAAACAGTTCAAGCTAAATATAATCAGGTTGCAAGCCAACTTAATTTAGCAGCAGAAGAAAAGGCTAAAATTGAATCAAATATGAAGGCAGTACAAGAAACAATCGCTCGTGAACAAGAAGCAGCAAGAATTGCAGCGGAAGAGCGTGCAAAAGCGGAAGCAGCTGCAAAGGCTGAGCAAGAAGCTTTAGCGAAAGCGCAAGCGGAAGTTGCTGAAAAGCAAAAGCAAGAAAAAGCTAATAAACCAGCTGAACCAGTTGCTAATAATAGTTCGAAAGTAGAGCCTGAACAGCCTAAAGTAACTGCTGGCGGAAAAGAAATGTATGTACACGCAACAGCTTATACAGCAGATCCATCTGAAAATGGTTATGCAGCAGGTCAACAAGTGTATTCTGCATGGGGCCATTATAATCTAACTGCAAACCCAGGAATGAAATTAATTGCGGTGGATCCATCTGTTATTCCATTAGGATCTACTGTAAATGTTGAAGGCTATGGAATTGCAATTGCAGCAGATACTGGTGGCGCGATTAAAGGTCACAAAATCGATGTTTTAATGCCAGATAAAGCTTCGTCTAGTAATTGGGGCAGAAAAAATGTTAAAGTTACAATTTTAAACTAAAACGTAATCCAACTTTACAAAACGTAAAGTTGGATTTTTTTTGTAAAAATAATGTTAAGTTAAGTTTACATTTTGTTAAGAGTATCATACAATAATGGTGAGAGGTGGTAAATTTGACCATTTTAAATAGAGTGAAGGAATTAAGAGCGCGTTTTAATTTTACACAAAGTGTATTAGCGGAAAAAGTCGGAGTGACGAGACAAACGATCGCAGCAATTGAAAAGGGGGATTACGTTCCTTCATTGTTACTAGCATTGACGATTTGTGATGTATTCGAGTTAAAGATGGAAGATGTGTTTGTTTTAAATAAGGAGGGGGAAGAGGATGAATAGACTCGTATTTTCTTATATGCTAAATGTACTTTTAATGGTATTAGCAGGTTGGGCGTTTATTGAGTTGTATTATTTTACTATTGAAGTCGCTAATTTTATTCAAACGGAGAGAGTACCATCTGAAATTTCACTGAGTTTAATGCCGCTAGGATTACTTTTAATATTTGGTATTGTATCGACTGTTCTTTATAAAATTCAAAAGAAAAAATATAAAGAGCTCTCGTATTGGATGTTTCCACTATTATTTCCTCAAGAGGATGAGAGAGAAAAGGCAATTACAGAAAAGGCTTGTCGTACTACATTTATGTCACTATGGTACGTGTTGCCTTGTGCGGTTGGTTTTTTAACTCTTTCTCCAATTGCTAATCTATATGTTCCTGCATATCCGATATATATTGCATTTAGTATTTTCTTTATTCAAATGACGATTTTTCACGTATCCTTATATCGAAATAAAATCGCTTAAAAAGAAACCTTCTTGCATCGGCAAGAAGGTTTCTTTTCAGCTTACACTTGTACATATAGCAATATTATCTTATCATTTTATATAGAGTAAGATTTTGTAAGGGAAAGGAATTGTATATGAATAAGCAAAGAATTTATAGTATAGTAGCAATCCTTCTATTTGTTGTAGGTGGTGTGTTAATCGGAAAGCCATTTTATGATGGATATCAGGCTGAAAAAAAACAGACTAAAAATGTACAGGCTGTTCAAAAGATGGATTATGAAAAACATGAGACGGAATTTGTAGATGCTTCGAAAATTGATCAACCAGACTTGGCAGAAGTAGCGAATGCATCATTAGATAAGAAACAAGTAATTGGTCGTATTTCGATCCCGAGTGTTTCATTAGAACTTCCTGTTTTAAAATCTTCTACTGAGAAAAACCTATTATCAGGTGCAGCAACAGTAAAAGAAAATCAAGTAATGGGAAAAGGAAATTATGCATTAGCAGGACATAACATGTCTAAAAAAGGTGTTTTATTTAGTGATGTAGCAACTTTGAAAAAAGGCGATAAAATGTATTTGTATGATAATGAAAACGAATATGAATATGCGGTTACTGGTGTATCTGAAGTAACTCCTGATAAATGGGAAGTTGTAGAGGATCATGGGAAAGATGAGATAACGCTTATTACATGTGTATCTGTGAAAGATAATTCTAAGCGTTACGTTGTTGCTGGTGATTTAGTAGGAACGAAGGCGAAGAAGTAAAAAAGAAGGTCAACTCTTTAAAGAGTTGACCTTCTTTTTTACTAATGTTGAGAAATAATAGAATATTTTAGTTGGTATTTAAGTATTTTTCTATTTATGTATAATAAAGTTAGAATTTAAGATTTTGGGAGGAACAAGAGTGAAACAACAGGTGAAGAAACTTCTTTTAACAACAAGTGTAGCGTTATTGGTAGCTCCAATTTCAACCTATGCGCATCCAGGGCGTACAGATGCTAATGGGGGACATACGTGTCGTACAAATTGTGAGAAATGGGGATTACAGTACGGGGAATATCATTATCACAATAAACCAGCTTCTAGTAGCGGTGCAACGAGTCCAGCTCCAAGCTCTAATAACAATGGTGCTGTAGAAGCTGAAAGACAAGCAGAAGCGCAGCGCAATGCTGAGGCTGAAAAACAACGTGCCGCAGAGGCACAGCGTAAAGCAGAAGAAGAGCGACAACGTGTAGCGGAGGAACAAAGAAAAGCAGAGGAAGAGAGACAACGTGTAGCTGAAGAACAAAGAAAAGCTGAAGAGGCACGTAAGCGAGAGGAAGCACAGCGTCAAGCTGATATGGAAAAAGGGCAGCTTGAGGGACAAAAAAGTGGAGAGACTGATTTTAAAGCAGGGAAAAATGATGCGGAAGCACATTTAGCTGGAAAATCAGATACATATAAAGAAGCATTCAAAACCGTTTATGCTGCATCTTGGTCTTTAGAAGAGCAGAAGAAAACGCATTTTGAAAAAGGAAAAGAGCAAGGGTTAACACAAGAAGCAATGGACGATAGTCAAATTACTCCTGAGTTTAAGGTGAACTTTACAGAAGGTTTCCAAGTAGGTAATAAAGAGAGAACCGAAAAGATTGAAAAAGAACAAGCGGAACTTGGTGAAAAGGCTGGTAAAGAATTAGCTGAAAAGAAACCTGGAAATACTGAAAAGGATACATATGTGAAAGTATATGAAACCGCGTATGAAAAGGGATATAAGGCTGCTAAAAAGGCAGCGGAAAAAGCTGGATATACATATGCATTTGAAAACTACGACTTAAAAGTTCCTGCTAAGTATGAAAAGAATGAAACATTAAAGAAATGGTTTACTGAAGGATTTAAATCAAATAAAAAGGCAGCGGAAATTCGAGAAGAAGGATATAAAAAAGGAGACAGCTGGCTTTCGTTCTTCTATAAGAGTTTCGTGCCAAGTGAATATAAAGAACATAAAGGCTTGTATGAACAAGCAATAGAAAAGGGAAAGAAAGCGTAAAAAAAGATGAGGAAAATTCCTCATCTTTTTTTAATCCATCCATTTCACTAATTTCTTAGAAATTGATAATAAAACACAACCTAAAACGATCGCCACAGCGCCAATAACTGTGAATACTTCAGCATATCCAAGTGAAGTTGTGAAGCTTGCAAGCTGTCCGCCTAAAATATTAGCAATACCTGAGCTTGCTAACCATACTCCCATTAATAAAGAAGCAAGTTTTACTGGAGCGAGAGCACTAACCATTGATAGCCCGACAGGTGATAAGAATAGCTCACCTAACGTATGGAAAAGATACGTAAAGACGATAAATAGTAAGTTTGCTTTTTCTGTAATGTTATGTTCGTCACTGCCTGTTTTTAACGTAGCGATAACAAGAACAATATAACCGATACCGAGTAAGATCATACCAAGTCCCATTTTTGTTGGGATTTTCATGTCACCATTTTTTCTAGTTGCCAGTTTCGCCCATAATGCTGAAATAGCTGGTGCAAGTAAAATAATAAATAACGGATTGACCGATTGGAACCAAGATGTTGGAACTTCCCATCCGAATACAGAGCGGTCTACAAATTTGTTTGTATATAATGTTAACGAACTACCAGCTTGTTCAAATCCAGCCCAGAAGAAGACAACAAAGCATGTTAAAATGACGATAACTGTTGTACGTTGTTTTTCTTTTTTTGTTAACGGTGTATTTCCTATTGTTTGTTGTCCAGCATCCGTTTGCAAATCGCGAGTTGGTTTTTTACCGATATCACCAAGGAAGCGATTTGATAGTGTTGTAAATAAAATTTGTCCAATGATCATTCCGATTGAAGCGGCTAAGAAACCGTAACGGAATCCGAAATGAGCAACGCCATCTACTGTTGTTTTGAATAAATTTTCTGATAAAAACCCGCAAACGAGTGGAGCTAAAAATGAACCGACGTTAATACCCATGTAGAATATTGTAAATGCACTATCACGTTTTGGATCATTTTCTTCGTATAATTCTCCAACAAGTGTAGAGATATTCGGTTTGAAGAATCCATTACCGATAATAATAAGCGCTAATCCGAGGTATAGACCGACTTGGTTTTGCAAGGCAAATAGTGTAAGGTTACCGATTGCCATTGTTATACCACCAATTGTGATGGCTTTTCGTTTGCCTAGAAAACGGTCCGTTAAGTATCCACCGATCAATGGTGTGAAATAACAAGCACCAGTATAAAATCCGTAAATAGAGAGTGCCCAAGCGGGACTAAACCCAAGACCACCACTTACTAAAGCTGTTGTTAAATATAATGTTAATAATCCTCGTAATCCATAGTAACTAAATCTTTCCCACATTTCTGTAAAGAAGAGTAAGTATAAACCTGGAGGATGTTTCTTTTTTCTTTGTTGTTCTCTTTCTAGTTGTATCGCTGATTCCATAATATTTTCCTCCTGACACAAGCAAAAAACAAAGTTAATAGTATTGCATGATTAATATTTTACCTTATTAACTATTATAAGTCAATAAAGGTTGATTTTTCAGAAGAAATTTGAAAAGGGAAATAGCTATAGAATGGGTGTTTCTTTTGTGATAGACTATGGACTATGTTTTCTTTGTAAGGAAGCGGATTACCGTATTTTTTTATTTGTGAAATTGAAGAAGGAGAAAGAAATGAAATTGTTACAGAAAAAAGAAATTTTGCTTATTAGTCTTATGTTATTCTCTATGTTCTTTGGGGCCGGAAATCTTATATTTCCACCTTTCCTTGGATATGAAGCAGGAGAACATGTATGGATTGCATTGTTAGGTTTTATTATATCAGCAACAGGGCTTCCTATATTAGGTGTTATCGCTATTGCGAAAGCAGGGAGTTTTCAAACGTTAGCAGGCAGGGTTCATTCTTCATTTGCAATTATTTTTCCGTGTATTGTGTACTTATTTATTGGACCAGGTCTTGGTATACCACGTGCAGGAAGTTTGGCTTTTGAAATGGGGCCAGGCCAGTTGTTCCCAGAAGCGGGTAGCGTAGTTTTGTTATTGTACACGGCTATTTTCTTTAGTATTGTTTACTGGTTAAGTTTATCACCGTCTAAATTAATGGGCTTGTTTGGAAAGGTGTTAACGCCTTTATTATTATGTATGATTGCTATTATATTTATAAAAAGTATGTTTACATCAGTAGGCAGTGTGAAAGAGCCTGCAGGAAATTATGGACAAGCTCCTATGTTCCAAGGATTTTTAGATGGATATTTAACGATGGATGCGTTAGCAGCTTTAATATTTGGGATTGTTATTGCAAATGCTCTGCGTGCAAAAGGTGTAGCGGATGATAAAGGTTTAGCGAAATATATGAGTATTGCTGGTATTGGAGCAGGACTATTACTAACTATTATTTATGTCATTCTTGGATATGTTGGTTCAATTAGTGGTTCATTGGGTACATTTGATAACGGTGCGAAAGTGTTAGCACAAGTTATGACGACATTATTTGGACAAGGCGGAGTAGTATTATTAGGCCTTATTTTTACTATCGCATGTTTATGTGTTTCAATTGGGCTGGTTACGTCTTGTAGTCAGTTTTTTGCAAGTGTATTTCCGAAAGTATCTTATAAAGTTTGGGCATTTATATTAAGTTTTGTTAGTATGGTTTTAGCTAATTTAGGATTAACGCAAATTTTAAAAGTATCGGTACCGATTCTGGGATTTATTTATCCAGTTGCACTAACGCTTATTATTTTAGGGTTATTCCATAAGTATATTGGAAAGTATGTATACGTATATTCGGTCACGATTGGAATCGTAGCGTTATTTAGTGCGATTGATATTTTAAACAAAAGTGTACTGATGAATAAATGGACACCACTACTAAAAGTTCTTCCGTTTTATACAGAAGGTGTAGGTTGGATTGTTCCGGCATTTGTAGGTGCCTGCCTCGGTATGATTGCTAGTATTGCTATAAATAAGAATAAATAAGTAAGAGGTGTTTTCCTATTTCGGAAAACACCTTTCTTTTTTTTGAAAAATAGTATCGAACATGAATAGACTAATAGTATGATAAGGGTAATTGGTAATATATAGCTTTTACATGAGTGATGAGGGGGGAGCGTATGAAGGAGGATTTGAATAAGAAAATAGAAGCACTCGAAACGGCAATTGAAACGATGCAAGAGACACTTTATGAATTGAAAGCGAAACAAAGAAAAATAGAAGTAGATAAAGTTCAACAAAATGTTAATAAGGAAAAGAAAGAATATATTGAAGCGGTAAGTAATGAAAAGTTACAAGAAGATGTAGTGAAAATCAAAGAGCCTGTTCAAAAAGTTGAGGAAAAACAAGTAAATATATCTGTTTTTAAACCGGAACCATTCAATATTATTAAGTTTTGCCAAACATGGTTGCCGCGTATATTTGTCGGTATTATGCTACTTGGCGTTATTTGGTTATTTAAAGCAGGGGTAGATGCTGGTTTATTAACACCAGCGATACGAATTGTGTTTGGTATCGCCTTATCTATCGGTTTGTATTATATAGGGGATATTCAAATTAAACGAGAGCGGCAATCGTTAGGATTAGTATTAGCTGGAGGAAGTATTACAGGTATTGTTTTAACAACGTTTGCGGCACATTATTTATATGAGTTTATTCCTGCAAGTATTGCGTTTATCTGTAATATTGTATGGGTTATTTTAGGGATTTATTTAGCGAAAAGATATAGATCGGAATATCTCGCTATTTTCGTGGCGGTGGGAGCATTTTTTGTTCCTTTCTTGTTAAATAGCACGACTCCTAATACGTATATTTTCTTTAGTTATGAGACGATATTAACAATTAGCCTATTATGGTATGCATTGAGAAACCGTTATAAGTACTTGTATATGATTTCTTATGTTGTTGCGGCAATTGTCCTATTTGTCTTCTTTGTTGTTATGTCAATATTAGTAGAGAATGTGCAAGTACAGTTAACAGTTGTATACGGTGCAATTCATTTACTATTATTTTGGCATATGTTTTCGGAGAGAAGTTTTATACAAGAAGCACGATTGGCGATATTTAGTGCGAATGCAGTTTTCTTTATTTTAGCTATCTCCCAAATTCCTGAATTTACAACGTGGGGATTAGTTATAAGTGCATTTGTGCATGCTGTTATGTTTGTACTTGAATATAGGAAGAATAAACATTCTGTATTTTCAAATCTAATATTTGGATTTGCAATGGGGTCATTTAGTTTAGCAATTTTATACGAGTACAGTTTGGTGAATGCAGCAATCGTATTATTGTTACAAGGTTTCCTCGGTATGGTTACTGCTATTAAAGTAAAGCAAAATATTAAATTGTATGTAAGTGCAACGATTTATGCGATTGGAATGGTGCAGACGATTTTTAGCCCGTTTGATGAGTTCATTTCAGCAGGGTTTGTCGCTCATATTATTTTAATAGGAACGTTCTATTATTGCATGAGACAAGCGAAAGAAGTGTTAGCGAGTTTTGGTAAATATGTGTACTCTATAGCGCTCTACTCGTTAATGGTTATTGTGTTTATTACAATTACTAGGATCGGTGAAGTTCTTTCTACAGATGGAAGTATAATTAGCGTATCTGTATCATTATTATGGATGGTATATGCTTTATTTGCAGTTTGGTTTGGCCGTTATAGACAGATGAACGAAATATTATATGCTGGATTAGTCGTATTAGTAGTAACAGTAGGGAAGTTATTCCTTCTCGACCTACCAGAGGTGTCGATGATGATTAGGGCGGTGTTATTCTTAATCGTAGGTAGTATAGGTATCGTTATTTCAAGAATGTTTTTCTCAAAAGAAGAGAAGTGAGAAGAAGGCAATCCCTTTACGGATTGCCTTTTCTTTTACTTTACTTTACTTTAATTCTTACCAATCGTTACAGCCTCATTATATTTAGCTGTTGTGTTTTGTCTTAGGCGAAGTGTTGCTTGTCCAGTTGTATTTGGGGCAAGTTGTACGTTCACAATTTTTTCAGCAGATCCTTGGTTATTTGTTATGAAAGAGAATGTACTGCTATATCCGAAAGAAGACGGCCAAGTGCCATTTGTATTTTGAACTTTTGCTACCTGTGTTCCGCCAGTTGTGAAAATACCTAAAGAATAATTATTGTACGTTGTATTTGGTAATAAGTTATTTACTTGAATCGTCATTTGGAACACTTCATTGTTTGGTAGAATGCTAGGGTGAGTAATTACGTAATCACTCGTTGTCACTGCACCGTTATAGCCGTATGAACCTGGTTTGAAAGTATTTGTATTGAACCACTGGTAACCTTGACTTGGTGCACTCCAAGGTTCTGGTTGTGGTTCTGTTGATAAACTTGGTTGTTCAAATGTTTGTAGAGCTGTAGGGGCATCAAGCTGTAAACCACTCACTTGATCTAAGCTTGTAAATGTTTCTTGCTTCGCTAACCAATTCACGATGTTTTCTAATAGAACAGCATCGTTTTCTTCTTTATAACCATCATAAGTTTTCTTTGATTGACCTGAATCTTCGCGAACATATTTTGGCGTAGCATCTTCAACAGGAGAAGAATCACCAATAAAGGCTGCTTTTCCAAGGCCAACTTTCGAAATAGCAGCATAAGGCCCCTCTGCAACGCCACCACCGTTATAAACGCCGCTATCAACAGCGTTATTCCATTTTGATGGATTTTCTGGAAGATATACAAGGCCTTTCGCTAGTTTTGGATTTGTAATCGCAAGGGTAGAGCCGGCATGCATTGCTACAGATGAAACGCCAGTTGTAATTCCGAATGATTGCACAGGTGAGACAATATTTTTAGCTGAAACATCACCAAGTGCATTGTAACGGAAGCGAATACCGAAATTATCGGATAGCCAATCAGAGCTTTCTACTCCTTGCATAGCTTGTGAAGTTGTTTCTTCATTAGACATTCCCTTTGCTGGATTATCCCATGCCCCGCGTCTATATCCATTGAACACTTCTGAGGAGTCCCAGCGGTTTTTATTACGATCTGCATTATAATGATCGGCAATGAAGAAAATACTGCCGCCATTTTTCACGTATTGTAACATTGCGTCTTGTTCAGATTTTTTGTAAGGAATATTTGCCTCTGGAACGATAAACACGTTGTAATTTTTTAAGTCGTCGTATGTAATAGGTGTTGATTTACGAAGTTCTTTTACATGATATCCGTTTTGGGCAATGCCGTTTCCGAAATCAGAAAAGCCGCCATCAATAACCCAGTCAGCTGTCCCGGCAGTTTGACCGTGCGTATTATCGAATAATACTTTCTTCCCATTGTTTTGATTTACAACCTTTGCAGCAATTTCAGGAGCTGGGTCTACAGAGCTTTCGGCATAAGTAGACGGTATGAACGAACTCCCCATACTAAGTGTAATTGCTGTTGCTAAAGAAAATGTAATCCATTTTTTATTCTTCATAGAAGAATCCCCCTAATAATAAATATATGTGCTTTAATAATGTAATTTATTTTTCTGGAAAAATAAAGACAGAAAACGTAAAAAATATTAAAAAATTGTAAAAATACCGTGAATTTTGTTGAGAAATATTTATATAGGCAATAAAAAATCCCTTCCAATTAATAAGGAAGGGATAGCTTGTTTAACTAATTTTTGAATTAGGTGTTTCATCGATCTTATGAAACCCTTTCATGTAATACACGATAGCTAAGCCGATAAGCCAAATTGGGCCAATGATTAATGCAATTCGTGTATCTTCTGAATACGCCATAATACCTAGTACAAGTGCGAGGAAGCCAAGTGAGAAGTAAGAGCTTAATGGATGTAAAGGCATTTTATACGTTAGCTTGTCTTTTTTCTCAGTTGGTAATCCTTTACGGAATTTAATTTGAGCGACTAATATTATACCCCAAGTCCAAATTGCCCCGAAAGTTGAAATACTAGTTAGCCATGTAAACACTTTTGCAGGAACAAGATAGTTTAATATAACGCCAACGAGTAAAACAATCGCAGTTGCTATAATACCTTGACTTGGAATGCCATTTTTATTTAAACGTCCAAATCGTTCAGGTGCTTTCTTTTGTTGTGCTAGTGTAAATAGCATACGCCCTGTACTAAATAAACCACCGTTACAAGAAGAAAGTGCAGCTGTTAATACAACAAAGTTAATAATACCTGCTGCTTTTGCAATGCCGATTTGTTGGAATGTTAATACGAATGGACTTCCTTTCTCGCCAAGTTCGTTCCATGGATAAATTGCCATCATAACGAATAATGCCCCGACGTAAAAGATTAGGATTCTCCAAAATACGTTATCGATAGCTTTTGCGAGTGTTTTCTTCGGGTTTTGAGCTTCACCAGCTGTAACACCAATTAGTTCAACGCCTAGATAAGCGAATAATACCATTTGTAAGGAAAGCAATAATCCAGAGAAGCCATTTGGGAACCAGCCCCCATGTTCCCAAAGATTTGAAATACCAGTTGCAACGCCGCCATTTCCAAATCCGAATAGAATAATACCAAAGCCAATCACTATCATACAGATAATTGTGACAATTTTAATGAGAGCAAACCAAAACTCAAGTTCTCCAAATACTTTTACTGATAAGAAGTTGAAAGCGCTCATTAATAATAGAGCGAGTAGTGCCCAAGTCCAGCGCGGGATATCTGGGAACCAGTACTGCATGTAAATTCCAGCCGCCGTAATTTCAGCCATACAAGTAACAACCCATAAGAACCAGTAGTTCCAACCAGTAATATAGCCAGCAAGTGGGCCGATATAATCATTAGCATATTTACTAAAAGAGCCGGCAACCGGTTGTTCAATTGCCATTTCTCCGAGCGCTCGCATAATGAAAAAAATAACGAGTCCAGCGATCATATAACCTAGTAAGATGGAAGGACCAGCTAGTTTAATAGCAGAAGCAGATCCTAAAAATAGCCCAACGCCAATAGCCGAACCGAGTGACATTAAAGTAATATGTCGTTCTTTTAAACCTCGATTTAAAGTTCCAGATTTGTTTGTGTGCTGCATAAGAAGAATCCCCCTTGTAGAATGAGTTGCCTAAATATTTAACTATTTCAAATTATAAAACATTTATATCTGTTATGCTACAAAAATAATCAAAATGAACTGTACTACATCTGAATTTGTCAGACTTAAACTTAAAATTCTCACTATTAGAGAATATATTGACTCTTCTTTTTATTGATTGTTAAGATTAAGTATTATATTTTCTCACATACTAGTAAGAAAAGAATGTGTGATAATAATTCAGGTGTAGGAAGGGTACATAGCCATGTTTCAATTACAAAAATATAACACTTCTGTGAAGCAAGAGCTTTTAGCGGGCATCACAACTTTTTTTACATTTGCGTATATTCTTGTCATCAATCCGAAAATATTATCTGATGCAGGTGTACCATTTGATCAAGCGTTTACGGCAACTATTATTGCGACAGTTATTGGGACGCTATGTATGGCGTTTTTAGCTAATTATCCAATTGTTATTGCTCCAGCTATGGGGATGAATGCATATTTTGCTTATTCTGTCGTTCAACAGGCAGAGGGGATTACGTATGTCATTGCGTTTTCGGCAGTATTTGTAACAGGTATCATTTTTCTTTTATTATCTTTCACTTCATTTAGGCAAAAGCTAATTATCGCAATTCCTGACAGTTTAAAACATGCAATTGCAGGTGGAATTGGACTATTTATTGCTTTTATTGGATTACGTCTATCTGGAATTATCGTGGATCATCCATCTAACTTAGTTACGATTGGTGATTTTCATTCTCCAGCCGTTATTTTAACTTTAATTGGTTTAATTTTAGCGGCAGTATTAATGGTATTACGTGTGAGTGGTGCATTATTTATTAGTATGATTGTGACAGGAATTATCGCCTTCTTTACGGGGCAACTGAAGTTTGAGGATAAAATTGTAGCGATGCCTCATTTACCAGAGGGTATTATCGTTTCAAATCCAATCAATGCTTTTTCAGATGTAATTCAGTATGGATTATATGGTGTTGTATTTTCATTTTTACTTGTACTTTTATTTGATACGACAGGTGCATTACTCGGTTTAATTAAACAAGCTGGTTTAATTACAGATAATACAGAGAAACGTTTTGGCAAAGCGTTTATTGCAGATGCGATTGGCGGAACGACAGGTTCTATCTTCGGAACAAGCCCAACAGCAGCAACGATTGAATCGTCAGCTGGTATTGCTGCAGGTGGTAAAACTGGATTAACAGGTATTGTAGTTGTTGGTCTAACGATTATAACGGCATTTTTCAGCCCTGTTATCGCGTCTTTATCAAGTGTAGCTGCTATTACAGCTCCTTCATTAATTATTGTAGGTAGTTTAATGGCACAAAGCATTCGTGATATTAATTGGAATGAATTTGAAGATGCATTACCAGCATTTTTAATTTTCGTTGGTATTCCGTTAACGTCTAGTATTGCAAATGGAATTGCAATTGGATTTTTAGTGTATCCAGTATTAAAAATTGTGAAGGGGAAAGGGATGGAAGTACATCCGTTACTATATTTATTTACAATTTTATTTGGATGTCATTTATTCTTATAGTATAGAGATAGGAAAGGGGTCTTCTTATGAGAGGCTCCTTTTTTGTGTATAATAAAGTGAAAAAAACAAATCAATTACGTAAAATATAAATTACTTAATGGAATATATATATTACAATAAAGGCAGAGGAGGAACATGAATGGCTGTAAGTAAAATAAAAGTCGCACGTGTTCAGTTAGATTTAACACAACAACAATTAGCAGAAAACGTAGGCGTCACAAGGCAAACAATTAGTTTAATTGAGAAGGGGAAATACAATCCATCTTTAGATTTATGTTTGAAAATTTGTTATGCAGTAGATAAAACATTGAATGATTTGTTTTGGGAGGAAAAGGAGTGATAGGGTGAAAATCGTGAAAGATGAACGTTTAATGATTGAGGGATTAAAACATATTAGATTGGCTTTCATCTTACAAAATGTCGTCATACTAGGCATTGTTTTTTACCGTTACGTCTTGCAAGGGGCAGGGTATGAAAGTGTTTCGGATTTATTAATGGTATTTATGGGCGGGATAATAGTTATTAACTTTTTAAACTTAAAAAATTCGGTGGAAGTGTATGAGCATACAGGGGGAGTATCTCGTAGTTATTTCATGAAACTATTATTAATTCCAGTAGGGATTGTTATTGGGATTTTAGCTATTTGTATCATTGTAACACCGGATATTTCGATAAAGGAAATTAGTATAACAGGACTTATTATGTTTGTTTGCTTTTTAATTCCTAGTTTGTTTATATACATATATATGAAAAAAATAAAAAGTGAAAAAGAAATATAAGAAAAGCTTTCTGCAATATGCAGAAAGCTTTTCTTATATTTCTTTATACATTACTTTATGTAGTCCTATTGGATCAATCTCGAAGATTTCACCATGCTCATGGAAGTCTAATCGTTTGTAATAATCCGCTACGGTAATTCGGGCATTACACCATAGAATATTTGCTTCGCGTTCTTGGAGGACTTGTTCAGCTTTACGGATTAAGGAGCTGCCAGCATGCTGGTTTCGGAAATTAGGTAATGTTGCCATTCCTCGTAGACGATAGTGGTTACCAGCTTTTAAATCAGGATGTATTTCTTTAGAGAAAGAGGCGATGCTAACAAGTTCATCATGTAGAAATGCACCTAAATGAAAGGCGTCTGTTTCGTAATCTGAATCGTATTTACAATCTTCTAATGATTGATTGGGACGCAAAACCTTTTGGCGTAATAAGTATGTTTCAGATGCATCAATATGTTTCACTGTAATCATAATATCACCCTTTCTTATAAGCCTTTTTCTATAAGTTGTAAGAAGAAATATGCGGGTGCAACGAGAAGTCCTAGTATGCTAGCTGTTCCGAGAAGGAGTGAAATTAAGAGACAAAAGTACTTAATTCCATTCGGTTTTTTCCATCCATAACTACAAATTTCAATGCTAATACCGATGAGAATAATGGCGACGAGTACTTCTGCTAATAATAAGAGAGCTAAAGTTGAAATAGACATAATGTGATTCATCCCCATAATATGTGATAGTAACATTTTACCATATAAAATTGAAAAAATGCCCCTCATTTATGTGAGGGGCATTTTCTATTCTAATATGTTTTTCATTGTATCAATATGTTCTTTTGAACCCGTTACAAGTAAAGTATCGCCATGCTGTAACTTCGTATCACCATGTGGTATTAATGCTTTATTACCACGGTAAATTTGAATGACAAGTACATCACCTAGAAACGGAAGGCGACGAAGTGCTAAGCCGTTATATTTATTACTCCGTAGTTCAACCTCACGCACCGTTTCATTTGCTGTTGTAATCAAGCGAACGAGACTCGGTTTATCAATAAGTGCACGTAATAAAATACGTGTAGAGTTAATAGTCGAGAATACAGCGATATGTTCTTGAGTCGCTTTTTCTTGTAGAAGGGGATCTTCTACACTTGCGATGACGTGTTCAACACCTAATTCTTTTGCGTGTTCTGCTAATAATAAGTTTTGTTCATCATCACTTGTCGCAACAACAACACGGTCTGCTTCGAAAGCTTGTTGCTCCATTAAAGATTGAATAGTAATATCATCTAATTTTACAATAGGGAAGTCATGAGATTTCGCTTCCTCATCATTTATTTTATTTTGACGTATCATATATAGTGTTACGTCATAATCTTCACGTTTTAAATCAAGTGATAACGGAAGGGTAATTCTGCTTGCACCAATAATAGATACTTTCGGTTTTGGTGTTTCCACTTTTGGAAACATCTTTTTAAATAATATAGGTGCAAAAATACAAGTAATAACTGCACTTAAAATAAGAGATGCTGATAAACTTGGGCTAATGATGCCTAGCTTTTCACCGATTTGTGCAGCCGCAATAACTAAAGAAAGTGTTGATGTTAACAAAATAGCACTTCCGAGTACGATATTGCGTGGGTACCATTTTCGTAAGACGAGTGATGGCAACAGTTTTGAAATAAAGAGTCCCACAATTAGAATTGGGATCATTAGCATACTAGAAGGCTCGTTAAAAATAGACCATACTTCTAGATTTACACCAACCATTACGAAGAAAATAGGAATGAAGAAGCCATATCCGATGGAATCAAGTTTTTCAACCATATCTTCATTTGGTGATAATAAAGATACGAGTACACCTGCTAAAAAGGCTCCCAAAATATTTTCTGCCCCAACAGATTCAGATAATCCAACTAATATTAAGATGAGTGCAAAAACAGCTCGTGTATCAATTTGTACACTACCGGCTTTTAAGCTTTCTAGGTATGGAATATTTTTAAACCGTCTTGCGACAAAGTAAATTACAATACCAGCACCGAATAGAAGAAGTAGAAGCCACATGCTTTGGCCACTTTCGGAATTTAATCCGACGAATATAGCGAGTAAAATCATTGTAACTAAGTCTGCAATAACAGCGATTAATAAAATGATTTGCCCGATTGCGGTTTTTCCTAAGTTATTTTCTTTCAATGTTGGTACGACAACACCTAAAGAAATAGTTGAAATAATTAAAGTCATGAACATTGCATTGTCTACGAATCCTAGCCATACGAATATTAATGATAGGGCATAAGATAAAATGAAAATAAACAAGAAGATAATGCTTGCTGCTTGGAATGTGTTCGGTTCGTTTGTCGTATTCTTTTTCCCTTTTTGTTTAAAGATCGAAAAGTCAATTTCTAAACCACTTAAAAACATTAGGAAGATAAACCCTAGTGTTGATAAGACTTGAAGCCACATATCGGGCTCAATGATGTTAAATCCACTTTTACCTACAAAGATTCCTGCGATAATTTCTGCAACAACGACAGGAAGTGCTTTTAATTTAAAGCGCTGTAACAAAAGGGGAACGAAAAACGCGATTGCGACGACAACCATAAGTGATAGAACAGAAGAATGATGTTCCATTGCGTTCTCTCCCTTCAAATAAATATAGTAACTATTTAGCCATATAATAGGAAGAAAAGCAACGGATATGGTTTCGATTTCATAAAGAAAGAGTTTTCTTAACATTTGTCATAATAAGTATATCTTTCATGATTTTGTTGTTAATTCCGTAATGTGGATGTAATAGGGGGAGGGGATAAAGTGAAACTTTAATCAGTGGGGGTCTTACTGCTCGTTAATGCGGGATAAAAAAAGACTGCTGAGGAATCCCAGCAGTCTTTTCATGCAAATTACATTGAGAAGAAGATCCATACAGTAAGACCAACTGTTGCAGCTGCAACGAAGAAACTGTATATCATTGTAAGAATTTGAATTCTTCCTTCTCCTTCTTTTAAATGCATGAACATAATTAATTGTAATAAAGCTTGCGCAACAGCCATTATGATAATAGTTGTTAATATCGTTGAAAGTGGCAGGGTTGTATAAAGTGCCACGTATAAAGCTAGAAACGTTAGTGCAAGCGATAAAATAAATCCGAAAACGTGTGACCATGGGAATCCGCTATGCCCATGTCCGTTTGCTTGGTTGTTATTTTGACCCATTTACGCCACCATCCCGTTCAAGTAAACTAGTGTGTAAATAAAGACCCAAACAAGATCAAGGAAATGCCAGTATAAGCTGATAATAAATACTTTACGAGCTGTAACTGGTGTTAAACCTCGTTTTAAAATTTGGATAATAACACAAGTTGCCCAGATGATACCACCTGTTACGTGGGCACCATGCGTTCCAAGAAGAACGAAGAATGCCGATAAGAAAGCACTTGTTTGAATCGTTGCACCTTCACCAATGTACATAATGAACTCTTCGATCTCGAAGAATAGGAAACCTGCACCTAAAAGTAAAGTTAGTATAAACCAGGCTAACATTCCTTTTTGATTGTGTTTACGCATTTCATGAATTGCGATACCACATGTGAAACTACTTGTTAAAAGTAGTAGTGTTTGAATTAAAAGCGTTTTAAGTTCAAACAGTTGCGCTGGTGTTGGGCCATCTGCCGTACGACCAGCAAGGACTAGATAAGAGGCGAAAAGTGTTGCGAACAGCATAATTTCAGCCCCAAGAAAAATCCAGAATCCTAGGATATTCAACCTGCTTTGCTCGGATTGATATTCCAAAGGTAAGCTTTTATCTAAAGCCGCCATGTCATTTCACCTCTCATGCTATATGTTCTGTTTCTTTAATTTCATCAACGCTTACGTAGTAGCCATCATCATAATCGAATGAACGATAGATTAAGCAACCTAAAATACCAATACCACCGATTGCTGCAATCCAGAACCAGCTAAATACTAATGCAAAACCTGCAAGACCGAAGAATAAAGACGCAATAATAGGCACACCAGAATTACTTGGCATGTGAATTGGTTTTAATTCATCTGCTGTTGGTGTAATTGTTTCTCCACGTTTTTTCATGAACCAGAAAGCATCAGCTTCTTTAATTTCAGGAAGTTTCGCGAAGTTGTAATGTTGTACAGGAGATTGAGTTGCCCATTCAAGTGTACGGCCGTCCCATGGATCTCCAGTTGTGTCACGCTCACCGTGACGTGCACTCCAAATTACGTTATAGCAAAGGATTAGGAAGCCAATAGCCATCATTACAGCACCAACAGATGCGATTTGGTTTAGCCAGCCCCATCCAAGACTTTCAGAGTAAGTGTACATACGACGAGTCATACCGTCTAAACCTAAGAAGTACATTGGGAAGAAACAGATGTTAAATCCGCTCATAAAGATCCAGAATGTCCATTTACCTAGGCGTTCATTTAACATATGACCTGTCATTTTTGGATACCAGTATGTGAATCCAGCAAGCATAGCGAATACTGTACCTGCGATTAATACGTAGTGGAAGTGAGCAATTAGGAAGTAGCTGTTATGGTATTGATAATCAGCTGCTGCCATTCCAAGCATAACCCCTGTAACTCCACCAACTACGAAGTTTGGAATAAATGCCAATGACCAAAGCATTGGAACTGTAAAACGAATACGTCCTTTATACAGTGTAAACAACCAGTTAAAGATCTTAACACCGGTTGGAATCGAAATCGCCATTGTCGAAATCGAGAAGAATGAGTTAACCGCTGGACCTGCACCCATAGTGAAGAAATGGTGAAGCCATACGACGAAACTTAGTAAAGAAATTGCAACCATCGAGTACACCATCGCACTGTAACCGAATAGACGTTTACGTGAGAATGTACTAATGATTTCAGAGAAAATACCGAATGCCGGTAAAATAACGATATATACTTCAGGGTGACCCCATACCCAGAATAGGTTGGCCCATAACATCGGCATACCGCCGCTCGCCATCGTAAAGAAGTGAGCATCGAATAGACGGTCAAATGTCATTAATGCAAGAGCAACTGTTAATACTGGGAAAGCGAAAATAATGATAATTGTTGTAATTAAGATTGACCAAGTAAACATTGGCATTCTCATTAATTTCATGCCAGGTGTACGCATTTTTAAAATAGTAACTAGGAAGTTAATACCTGTCATTAACGTACCGAGACCTGAAATCTGTAATGCAATTGCGTAGTAGTTATTTCCTACACCAGAAGTAAACTCTGTACCTGCCATTGGGAAGTAAGAAGTCCACCCAGCGTCTGGAGAACCACCGATTACGAAAGCGATGTTGAATAACATTGCTCCGACAAAGAATAACCAGAAACTTAAAGCATTTAAGAACGGATATGCAACGTCACGAGCACCAATTTGTAATGGTACTACAAGGTTCATTAATCCCATAACGAATGGCATTGCCATGAAAAGAATCATTACTGTACCATGTGTTGTAAAGATTCCGTTATAGTGTTCAGCGTTTAAATAAGTTGTTTCTGGGAATGTTAACTGTGCACGGATCATTAAACCATCCATACCACCACGGAATAACATTATAACGGCAGAGATAATATACATGGTCCCTATTTTTTTATGGTCAACAGTTGTCAACCATTCATCCCAAAGCCATCTCCATTTTTTGTACTTTGTTAGTACGAAAAGAATCGCTAATGTCACAAGAACGATAGAAGCGTCAGCTCCGTAAATAATCGGGTCACCTGTGACAAAAAATTCATCAAGCTTCACTGTGTTCACTCCAATCTGTTGGAATAATAGCTATTATTTTTTGTTTTTGTAGTAGTTGTAATCACAATATTCAAGTGATTTTGGATCTACATAACTTAAGTGGTGACTAGAGAACGTCATACGCCCCACTACACCAGGTTTAATAATTTCGTTGTATTTCTTTTCTGATAATTTAGGGGCAGTTTCTTGTACTTCTTTTACCCACTTATCATATTTCTCTTTAGTTTTTGCTTCAACTTCGAACTCCATGTGAGTGAATCCTTCACCAGAGAAGTTCGAACTACGACCTAGGTAAGAACCTGGCTTGTCAGCTTGTAAATATAAGTCCATGATCATGCCATCCATTGTATACTTCATACCACCAAGTTCTGGTACCCAGAAAGCATTCATTGGACCGACAGAAGTCAGCTTAAATTGAATTGGTACACCAGCTGGGATGTTTAAATAGTTAACGGTTTCAATTTTTTCCTCCGGGTAACTAAATAACCATTTCCAGTTTGCAGATGTAACATAAATTTCAACTGGTTTAATATGTTTGGACTCTTGCGGAACCTCTTCCGAAGCATAAGTTGCTTTAACTGTTGGAATCGATAATGCGATAACGATAATAACAGGAATAATTGTCCAAATGATTTCTAATAATGTGTTACCATGTTGATCAGGTGGCTCATAGTCCATATTCTCTGGTTTTTCACGATAACGAATCAAGATGACTGTAAACAAGATGAATACAATTGCGATAATTAATGACATAAGCAAGAATGACCAAACAATTAAATCATACTGTGCTTTTGCAACAGGTCCTTGCGGATTTAATACTGCGAGTTTCTTATCACAGCCACCGAGGAACAGAAGTAATGATAACGGAAGAAGTGAAGCCAACTTCCAAAACGTTTTCTTTAGTTGCACGATTGAAAATCTCCTTTCTCCTTGGATTGAAACTATGCCAATAAAACAATATAAACCTATTAATTTATAGAAGGCAATAGTTTTTGTCATATTGTTAAAAAATAGACACAAATGCACACTTTTTAAGGTGAATATCATTTGTAACTTGATAACATTGTAAACTATTTTCCAGATAAAAACATGATTGTGGAAATTTTAAGATAAATAAAGTTATACCAAGATATCCAAGAAATAGAAAAAAGCTATCTTATTATAAGGAAGATAGCTGAATGTTTTGTATATTTAGTTTATTTCCTGAGTTATATTTTTTTTCTGTTCAAATGTGACAACTTTTTTATATTTCACTTGGTATAAAATGTAACAAATGATCATAAATGGAATACCGCAATAAAGAGCAATTCTCTGATCTGGAATGAAAGCTAAACTAACAAATGTAAGGAAATTGAGTGAGAAAGCTACGATTGGAACTATTGGATAAAGTGGTGTGCGGTATTTTAAATCATTTATGTCGCCGCCATTTTTCACGAAATTTCTACGGAAGAAAAACTGTGAAGCTGCAATCGACATCCAAACAACAACAGCAGCCATTGCTGCAATAGAAGTTAAAATTAAAAAGACAGTATCTGCTGCAAATATACTTGTTAATAAAGAAAGGCTTGCGAAAATTAGACTGAAAATTAACGCATTTAGTGGTACACCTCTTTTAGTTAACTTCGTAAAAGCTGGACTAGCCATTCCTTGTTTTGCCATTGCCCAAAGCATACGAGAATTTGCGTATAGGCCAGAGTTAGCTACGGATAATACAGCTGTAATAATAACAAAGTTCATAATGTCCGCTGCATAAGGGATACCAGCCACATCAAATACAAGTACAAATGGACTTTCAACTAGATTAGCCTCTTGCCACGGGAGTAAACCGACAACAACTGAAATTGCTAGGACGAAGAAGAATAGAGTTCGCCAAATTGTATTTTTGATTGCTTTTGGAATTGTTTTTTCAGGATTTTCACTTTCTCCTGAAGCGATTCCGATTAGTTCTGTTCCTTGGAAGGAGTAATTGACTGTAATCATCGTAAGAAGAACAGCTAATGCACCGTTTGGAAATAGCCCGCCATTTTCAGTGAAATTGTGAAGCATCGGAGCTGGTTTTCCGTTAAAGTCGAGTAGACCGAACATAACTGCACCACCGAGTACGATGAAAATAACAATTGTTGCGACTTTTACACTTGCGAACCAAAATTCCGTTTCTGCATATGCTTTTGCTGATAAAGCGTTCACAAGGAAGAGTGCTGCTGCAAATGTAACACACCAAATCCAAGAAGAAACGTCTGGAAACCAGCGTTTCATTAAAATGCTAACAGTCGTTAACTCTACTCCAACTGTAACAGCCCAATTTAACCAATACATCCAACCGACAACAAATCCAAAACCAGGTGAAATAAATTTGCTTGCATAGCTTTGGAATGAACCTGCTTCTGGCATAGCCACTGACAATTCACCAAGACATAACATCGTTAAATACATAACGAAACCACCGACTAAAAATGCGAGAATAGCTCCGCCTGGTCCTGCATTATGGACGATTTGTCCAGAACCCATAAATAATCCCGTTCCAATGACTCCGCCAAGTGCGATCATGAATAGGTGTCTACTTTTCATTGTTCGTTTTAGATCTGTTTGTTCTACTTGTTGATTCATATGCCCCTCACCCCATATTTTCTTGTATGTGTTAACTTGATTTCATTCTGGGTTTTTAATCATTAGTGGGGGATGAAAAACATACTCGGCTTATTTTGTTGTGAACTGAGTATGTAAAAGATAACTATGACTAAATACCTTAGAATGTTTATTAACCTAGTGAAATAAAATCGATTACTTCACTAGGTTAATGATTTTTATTTTAGCAAAAAATTCTGAAAAAGTATATCGTTTTTTCTTTTTATTAAAAATAATTAGAATTTTACAACGATATAAGTGTGAATAATAATTCACAGAATCTTTCTAGCAAACTAGTAAGAAGAAAGGTACAATGATAAGAGTTGTGTCTGTAAAATAATAATTAATGGAGTTTTGTTTATAATGAAAAAGCTAAAATATCTTTTTGTTTTTGGAATTATACTAGCTGCCGCGTTTTTTATAGGGAAAGATAAAATTATACAAAAGGCGCAAGTGCTACGCTTAGATTTTCTATCTGAAATGAAAGAAGCGGCTATGATTGAAGATGTTCCATTTATAAAACAATTACCAGAATTACCTCGTGGATGTGAAGTGACAAGTTTAGCTATGCTACTACAACATAAAGGTGTACAAGTAGATAAGATGCAACTTGCTAGCGAAATTCATCGTGTTCCATTTGAACAAAATGGTTTGCGTGGAAATCCTTATGAGGGATTCGTTGGAAATATTTACACAAAAGCTGAGCCGGGATACGGTGTATATAATCAACCGATTTTTAATTTAGCAGAAAAGTATGTTCCTGAAAAAGTAATTAATTTAACGGGTAGAGACGTGCAAGATCTATATAAAGTAATTAGTTCTGGCTCTCCAGTATGGGTTATTATTAATACAACGTTTAAGCCGCTAGCTGAAAGTAGTTTTGAAACATGGAATACAAGTTCTGGTGAAGTGAAAATTACATATTTTGAGCATAGTGTAGTAGTGGTTGGATACGATCAAAACTTTGTATATGTAAATGATCCTCTAAAAAACAATCCACGTTTCGCTGTTCCTCGTGCTGAATTTGAAAAGGCATGGGAGCAAATGGGGAAACAAGCAATTACTATTTTATAAAATGAAAAGTCATCTTGCGATGGCTTTTTCTTTTTGAATATTTATTATAGAAAATTCTGAAAATTCTTTTAGAAGTTAACAATTCACGCTATAATAACATTTAACTTGGTAAAGAAGGGGAGAAGAGAAATGGATGTTGCAAAGGAACTTGTTTTATCAAAGAATCAGTTGATTGAGTGGAGAAGGCATTTTCATAAGTATCCAGAGTTATCTTTTCAAGAGGAAAAAACATCTCAATTTGTATTCGACATACTTCGGGAAATCCCGTATTTAGAAGTCTCAAGGCCTACTAAATATAGTGTAATGGCAAGGTTAATTGGTAGGCAGCCTGGTAAAACTATCGCGGTTCGTGCTGATATGGATGCTCTTCCTATTCATGAAGAAAATAAGTTTGATTTTATTTCTATATATCCAGGTGTGATGCATGCGTGTGGTCACGATGGTCACATGGCAATATTGCTTGGTGTAGTACATAAGTTGGTAGAGGAAAGAGAGAAAGTTAAAGGAGAGATTCGCTTTTTATTTCAACATGCAGAAGAAAACTTTCCGGGCGGTGCAGAGGAAATGGTCGCAGCGGGAGTGATGACAGGTGTGGATTACATTATTGGTGCTCATCTTTGGGCGTCATTAGAGGTTGGAAAAGTAGGTGTAATTTATGGTCCTGCGATGGCGGCGCCGGACGTTTTTAAAATTACGATAGAGGGAAAAGGTGGGCATGCTGGAATTCCGCATGAAACAGTTGATAGTATCGCCATTGGTGCGCAAGTAGTTTCGCAAATTCAGCAAATTGTATCTCGCCTCACGAATCCGTTAGATTCTCTCGTAGTATCTGTTACACAATTTCATTCTGGGACAACTCATAATGTTATCCCGGAACAAGCGGAGATTGAAGGGACAGTGAGAAGTTTAAGGCATGAATTAAGAGAAGAAACAAAGAAGAAGCTTGAAAGGATTGTAAAACATATTACAGAATCCTACGTTGCTAAGTATACATTTTCTTATGAATATGGATATCGCCCAGTTGTGAACGATTATGAAGTTACAGAGCTTATTGAACATACAGCATTACAGCTTTATGGAAGAGAAAGGGTTGTTCGTTTACAACCAACGATGGCAGGAGAAGATTTTTCAGCATTTTTACAAAAGGCACCAGGGACGTTCTTTTTTATAGGGGCAGGAAATGAAGAGAAGGGAATTGTATATCCGCATCATCACCCTCGTTTTACAATTGACGAAGACGCATTACCAATTGGAGTGGAAGTCTTTGTATCATCCATTATGAATTTTATAAGTAAAGGAGAATGAGATGAAGAAAATACACGTGCTAGCACTTATCCCAGTTCTTTGTTTAGTAGTTGGACCAGTATTTGCAAATTCGGTCACTCCTTACGTATGGGGGATGCCATTTTTATTATTTTGGGTACTATTATCAGTGCTCATTACGTCTCTTTGTATGGGTCTTGTGTACGTATTCGATCCTGCTAATAAGGGGGACGTAAAATGACTGCATTATTTATCATTATTATATTTTTGTTTCTCGCACTATTTTTAGGAATTCGGGCACAACATGGAAAAGATATGAATTTAGAACAATGGTCAGTTGGAGGAAGAGGATTTGGAACTATTTTCGTTTTTCTCCTTATGGCAGGGGAAATTTATACGACGTTCACATTTTTAGGAGGAAGTGGCTGGGCTTATAGTAAAGGAGCTCCTACATTTTATATTTTAGGGTATGGTGCATTAGCTTATATTTTATCGTATTTCTTATTGCCTCCAATTTGGAAGTATGCAAAAGAACATAACCTCATTTCACAATCAGATTTCTTTGCGAAGAAATACAGGAGTAAGACGCTTGGGGTAATTGTTTCAATTATTGGTGTTATTTCGATTATCCCGTATCTTGTTTTGCAATTAAAGGGATTAGGAATTATCGTTTCGGAAGCTTCCTATGGAAGAGTGACACCTGTTATTGCGGTATGGATTGGTGCTATTGTTATAACTATTTATGTAATGGTTTCAGGTATACATGGATCGGCTTGGACAGCTGCTTTGAAGGACATTATGATACTATTCATCGTTATGTTTTTAGGTATATATTTACCGTATCACTATTACGGAGGATTTCAACCGATGTTTGAAGCTGTAGAAGCTGCAAAACCAGGTTTTTTATCTTTACCTGAAAAGGGAATGAGTATTTCTTGGTTTGTTTCTACTATTATATTAACGGCTCTCGGTTTTTATATGTGGCCTCATACATTTGCCTCAGCTTTCTCAGCGAAAAGTGAAAAAGTATTTAGGAAAAATGCAGCAATTATGCCTCTCTATTCTTTAGTTTTGCTTTTTGTGTTCTTTGCAGGTTTTGCTGCTATCTTGCAAGTTCCAGGGTTAAAGGGAGCGGATGTAGATCTTTCATTATTCCGTCTGGCTCTTCAAACGTTTGATCCTTGGTTTATTGGGATTATTGGTAGTGCGGGGGTGTTAACGGCATTAGTTCCCGGTTCCATGCTTGTTATGGCCGCTTCTACATTATTAGCAAAAAATATTTATGGAACGATGGTACCATCCGCCTCTGATAAACAAGTTGCAAAAGCAGCTAAGCTATTTGTACCTGTCGTGACGCTTATTGCCGTATTATTTACCTTTAAAGGTGGAGAGACGATAGGTGCTCTTCTTTTAATGGGATACAGTATAGTTACGCAACTTTTCCCTGCGCTTGTATGTAGTTTGTTTCCTCGTCAAATTATTACGAAACAAGGTGCGATTGCGGGGATGGGAATTGGGTTGTTAATTGTCGCATATATCACCTTATCTGGTTCTACTATAGCTACGATGTTCCCGGGTGTCCCGCAGTATATGAAAGATTTGAATGTAGGTATAGTCGCGTTGTTAGTTAACATTATTGTGATGCTTGTAGTTAGTGGATTCACAAGAAATGTATCTGTAAAGACCGATAATATAATAGTAGAAAAGTAATTCGTATGTTAGAGCTATCTTCGAAAAGAGATAGCTCTTTTTTGTATATATTTTCTTCTATTAGCGGAATCTAACTAAAAACTTGTTGAAAAGGAAGTTAGGTGGGGAAATTGTTAGAGCTAAAAGGTAACTTGTTTGAAGTTATGAAGGAAATTAGAGATGAGTTAGGTTCACCTAATGATTTAACAATTAGAGAAGTTGCTCTTGCTGGTAGTTTTACACGTTGTGCGGTTGTTTTCTTATGTGGATTGACAGATAAGGATAATGTTTATAAATATGTAGTTCGTACACTTCAATATGAAGAAATACCAAATGAAGCAGCTGTGGTTCAGACATTATTGGATCGTTTTATTTCTATTGCAGAAGTCGGTATGAAGACGACTTTTCCAGATATTATAAATGCGGTTTTAGCAGGAGATACAGTCATATTAATTGATAATATTCAAACGGCTATTGTTGTTAACAGTAGGGCTTGGGAGAAAAGAAGTCTAGAACCGCCAGTGACAGAAGATTTAATTCGTGGACCGAGGGTTGGGTTAAATGAAGATATTAATGTGAATAAAATGTTAATTCGCCGTGGTTTACGTGATCCGAAGTTACGGTTTCAATCTTATATTATGGGGAAGCGATCGCAGAAAGAAGTAACCCTAGTATATATAGAGGATATTATTAACCCTTACATCGTAAACGAGCTAGATCGGCGTCTTCAATCAATAGTGACAGATGTCATTTTTGAGACAGGAACGATTGAGCAATTAATTCAAGATAATAATTTATCGCCGTTTCCGCAGTTTTTAAATACAGAAAGACCAGATAATATAGTGGCTGCATTGGCGAAAGGGAAAGCGGCCATTTTAGTAGATGGGTCACCATTTGCTCTTATAGCTCCACTAGTATTTGTTGATATTTTTCAATCTGTAGAAGATCATTATGAGCGTTGGATAATTGGAACGTTATTAAGAATGTTACGTATGGGATCAGGTATTGCTGCTGTTTTATTACCTGCCATGTACGTAGCGCTTGTATCGTATCATCAAGGGCTTATTCCATCTAAACTAGCTTATTCCATTGCGGGAGCGAGAGAAGGGGTACCGTTTCCTGCTTATATAGAAACGTTAATGATGGCATTAACGATGGAATTAATACGAGAAGCCGGGATTAGGCTTCCGAAACCGATGGGACAAACAATTGGCATCGTAGGCGGTCTTGTAATTGGAGAAGCGGCAGTAAATGCGGGGATTGTAAATCCGTTTTTAGTAATTATTATTGCGGTTACCGCAATTGCTACATTTTCACTTCCTGTATATAGCATTACGATTACATTTCGAATTTTACTTTTCGTCTTCGTGTTAGCTGCAACTGCTTTTGGGTTATACGGAATCATTTTAGCTCTTATTGCACTTGCAATCCATATTACAAATTTAAAGAGTGTTGGGGTACCGTATACAACACCTATTGCTCCTGCTTTTTATAAAGATTGGGAAGAAGAATTGGTTCGTCTACCAAAATCAATGTTAAAAGAGAGACCAGAATATTTACAAACGAAAGACTCTACACTACGTCCAAAGGAGCGAGAGTAATTGAAGCCATTTGAATATGGGGATGAAGAAATTGGATCTCGGGAACTTGGTTTTGCGGTATCGTCAACAATTATCGGTATAGGTGCATTATCTATGCCTCGAGATATTGCTGACCAAACTTTATTTTCGGATGGTTGGATTATTTTGCTTTTGGGTGGATTGATATGTGCGGTTTTAGGTTGGTTTGTAACGAGGATAGCTATTTTATTCCCAAAACAAAACTTTGTTCAATATACAAGTGCACATTTGACGAAGCCTGTTGCATACACAATTAGTAGCATTTTAGTATTAACATTTGCTGCTTTGACAGCATATGAGGCCCGGAAAATTTCAATTATTTCACAAACTTATTTATTTAGTGATACACCAATACAATTGTTATCCTTCTTTTTTTTGTTAGTTGTTGTTTATGGAATTGCTGGATCTAGGGCTGCTTTATTAAGGTTAAATGTTTTATTTTTACCAATCGTTTTAATTGCGATCGTGCTGCTTTCTTTATTGAATGTGAACTTAATGGAAATAGATAATTTACTACCTGCTTTTCAAACGGACGTAAGTAAATATGCTGTTGGGGTTAAAAATTCTATTTTTACGTTTATTGGATTTGAGGTAGCGCTATTTTATGCAGTGATGTTAAACGAGACAGCAAAAAAGGCGCCGATGGCAGTTGCAAAAGCTGTGATGGTAAACGTATTGTCTTACATTTTAATTTATTTAACTTGTATTAGTGTTTTTACATATATGACAACCCGGGGATTAACATATCCAACGATTGAATTGGGGAAGGAGATTGAAATTGGTGGGGGGTTTTTAGAAAGATTCGATGCGATCTTTTTTACTACTTGGATTATTACTATTTATAACACTACAGCAATGTATTATGACGTTGCATCTCTATTGTTTTGCGCTATGTTTCCGAAAGTTAAGAAACATATTTTTATTTTCGTAAGTGCTCCTATGATTTTTATGCTGAATATGATCCCTGGTAATTTAGATACTTTATCAAATTACGGAACGTATTTAGCTTGGATAGATATGGGCTTTGTCGTGTTAGCACCTTTGTTAGTTTTTATTGTATATAAAATAAAAAGAAGGAATGGTAGAAATGAAACACCTTCTTAAAATTATAATGGTTATGGTTTTAGCTGGATCTATAAGTGGGTGCTCTGAGCTAGAAGAAATAGAAGAAAGAGGATTTGTAGTAGGTGCAGCCTATGATATTGTGAAAAAAAAGAAATCGAATCCAATTATAAAAGGGACGTATCAGATGGTACTTCCCAGTAAGCTAGCACAGCAAGGTGGCCAAGGCGGTGGAGATAGTGAAAATTATATTAATGTTAGTGCGAAAGCAGATAGTGTCTTTGAGCAAATACGAATTATTGCTAAAAAAATTAGTCGTTCATTATTCTTTCCGCATATACAAGTGATAATTTTTTCTAAAGATTTACTAGCGAATCCATATGTTTTACAAAATACGTTAGATGTATATATTCGCGATCATGAGATGAGAAGAAATATTCGTTTGTTCGTTTCTAAGAAAAATGCAGAAGCTATTTTAAAGCAGAGTGCCAAGCCTGAGAACTTACCGGCACAGTATATTGATATGTTAGCTGAGCATCCTCCGAAAAATGCCCAAATGATTGAGGCTGCAAGAATTGGTGAGGTACAGCAAAAAATGATTGCTAACCGAAGTTTCGTATTACCTATTCTTGAACTAACAAAACAAGGGGTGCAAATGAACGGGGCGGCGTTATTTCGTGGGAAGGATAATAAGTGTGTAGGTAGTTTGAATGGAGAAGAAACATTAGGAATGAATTATGTAATAGGTAAAAAAATTGGAGGGTTCTTTACTATCCGTAAACAAGAGCAGCTTATTACATATGAAATTCATAAGATGCACCGAAAGATTAAAGTATCTACGGAAAATGCTACAAAACCGAAGTTTGATATCCATTTATCTTTGGAAGGGACCTTAGCAGAGTTGCATTTTAGTGATCATAAACAAATTATGAATGAAAAGCGATTAAAGAAAACCATTGCGGAGGAAATGGAGAAGCGTATCCAAAAATCTATTAAGCTTGTTCAAAAAAAATATAAGGTAGATGTATTAGCGTTAGGGGAAGTATATAAGAGGCATAATTATAAAGAATGGAAGAAGATAGATAAGAATTGGGATCAAGGTGAAAATTATTTTAGTAATGCTGAGGTTACTGTTCATGTTCATCCGACAATTGAGCATTCAGGTTCAGCTTTACCGAAGAGAGTGAAATAAGGTGATTTAAGTTGTTTACTGGACTAGGAATTAGTTGCACGATATTAATGGCGGTTCTTCCGGGAGCCATATACTCCATTCATAAAAAACTCACAACGTATGGAGCTCAGCCGTGGAAAGAAAAAAAGAAACCTGAATAATTTCAGGTTTCTTTCGCGCAAAGCATATGTGAAGGGGGATACCTTCTATGTATGCTTTGCTTTATACAAGCCCTAACCAATGTACCAATTGTGTAGAGAGGAATGTAACAACAATGGCAATAACAGTAGGGATTGCAAACGATAAAAATGTCCATTTTGCACTTTTTGTTTCTTTATATATGTTAACTAGTGTTGTTCCACAAGGGAAATGAAGGAGTGAGAACAACATTGTATTTAACGCTGTTAACCAAGTCCAACCATTTTCTAAGAATAGATTTTTAATTTGATTAAAATCATCTATTTCAGTTAAAGCGCCAGTTGATAAGTAAGACATTAATAAAATCGGAATAACAATTTCATTAGCTGGTAGTCCAAGAATAAACGCTGCTAGAATAAATCCGTCAAGTCCTAACATTTTAGCAAATGGATCTAGGAAGTTTACAAAATACATAAGTAAGCTTGTGTCACCGATGAAAATATTAGCAAGTAACCAAGTTAATGCAGCTGCAGGGGCAGCTACAACTACAGCTCGTTTTAAAACATATATTGATTTATCGAGTGTTGCGCGTACAATTGTATTCCAAACTTTTGGCTTACGGTACGGTGGTAACTCAAGTGTGTAGTGAGTCGGAACACCTTTTAAAGCTGTTTTTGATAGTACCCAAGAAACGGTTAATGTCATAATGACACCAATTACAACCATTCCAACTACAACGCCAGCAGTAACAAGTGTTTGCATACTACCTGTATAACCAGCAGCCATAAATAGTGAAGCCATTAAAATTAACATAGGCCAGCGCCCATTACATGGAACGAAGTTGTTTGTTAAGATTGCAAGCATACGTTCACGTGGTGATTCAATAATACGTGTTGACATAATGGCAGCTGCATTACAACCGAATCCCATTGCCATTGTTAAAGATTGCTTGCCATGTGCACCAGATCGTTTGAATAAGCGGTCCATGTTAAATGCGACACGTGGTAAATATCCGTAGTTTTCTAATAGTGCGAACATAGGGAAAAAGATTGCCATAGGTGGTAACATAACGCTTATAACAGCACTGGTACCACGGAATAAACCAAGTATTAAAATGCCATGTAACCATTCAGGTGCATGCATTGCTTGGAACCAAGATGTTAAATATCCTTCTACCCAGCCAAAGAACTTAGCGATCATATCAGAAGGTACGTTAGCGCCTGCAATTGTGAGATAAAAAATAATAGATAAAATACCGAGCATAATTGGGAATCCCCAGATTGGAGATGTGAAAATTTTATCTAGCTTTTCGGAACGATACAATTTATCGGTATTTGTATATTGGACAGCTTCTTTACATATACTTGCGGAGGTTCGATAAATATCTCCGACAATATCATCTCGTATATCTTCTTTTGAAAGTGTTTGTGCATGTTGAACAATATAGTCCAGCGGAAGAGCTTTACTGGCTGAGTGAGATTCCATTTATTATGACCTCCCTTACAAGTGGTTCGTTATGATGTTTTTGAAGTGCAGTTAAGAAATTTTTATCTCCATCTAAAATACGTAACGCAATCCAACGTGCTGGATACGTATTGCCGAACACTTTATAAATTTGTGGTTCTAATTCTTGAATCATATTTTCGATTTTTTCATTATAAGTAATTTTAATTGGTGTTGGAATGAGTTTTTTATTTGCTACTTTAGCGATGATATTTAGCAAATGACCAATGCCTACTCGGTTGCGAGCAGAAATCTTCACTACAGGTACACCGAGTGATTTTGCTAATTTCTTTTCGTCAATAATGATTCCTTTTTTCTCCGCTTCATCAATTAAGTTAATACAAATGACCACATCGTTTGTCATTTCCATCACTTGGAGTGCTAAATTTAAATTTCTCTCCATTGCAGTTGCATCTATAACAACTACAGTTACTTCTGGTTTTTCAAATATAATATAATCTCGTGCTACTTCTTCATCTGCCGAATTTGAATACAGTGAGTAAGTTCCAGGTAAATCTATTATTGTATATATATTTCCGCCATGCTTATATTCCCCTTCAGCCTTTAAAACAGTTTTTCCCGTCCAGTTTCCAGTATGTTGTTTTAAGCCTGTTAAAGTATTAAATAATGTACTTTTTCCGGTATTCGGGTTACCAGCTAACGCAATGCGATGGTTACTCATCTGAAATCATCTCCTATTAATACCCCGAAAATAAGGGAGCTTTCTTCACTACGCAGTGCAATAGTTGTGTTGCTTACTTGATAAGCGACTGGGTCTCCAAGTGGGCTGCGTTGTAATACTTTAATTGTCGCTCCAGGAAAAAAGCCTAAATCTAATAAACGTCGTTTCATAGTTCCTTCTAATTGTATCTTCTCAATTTGTACAAATTCCCCTGTTCTGAATTCGGAAAGGGGTTTAGTATTAGCCGATACCATAAAAGTTACCTCATCTCTATATTTTTAGTTTTAGTTTAAAAAGTTTCCTTAGGTAAACTTTTTGATACTAATATATTAGACTACATTTAATGATGCTGTCAATTAGTACTTTAAAAATATTCAAATATTTTTAGAATTGTTCCAATTTATTTAGTTGTACCGAAAAATATTACTGGAATTCTTCTTAAAGTAAGAGTGTAAAAGCTTAAAAATATAGGGGAATTGTAAATGTAGTTTTAACCTAAAGGGAAAAATACAGAAAAACATTTACATTGAATTTACATTGTTAAGATTAAATTTACAATACTACGTGTTTAGTGTGGGTTTTGTTGGCTTTTTCAACTGTAAATGTTGGAATGTCTAGCTTTTAGGGGATGTTATCTCTATTTACTTAAACTTAAAAATTGCTTAACACTCACATAATATTGTTGTCCTACAATGAATTTGTGTTCGAAAGAAGATGAATTCGAAAAGTGATAATCCAAATGGGGGTACAAGACATGGTTATTAAAAAGGGTATTAAATTTTCTTTAGCGGCTTTAGTTGTTGCAGGTGCATTAGTTGGATGTGGAAAAGCAGAAAGTACGGATAATAAGGAAGCTGCTAAAGGTAGCGATGCAAAACAAGAATTATCAGGTACGATTGCAGCGGCTGGCTCTACAGCTCTTCAACCTCTTGCGGAGGAAGCTGGAAAGAAATTCATGGAGAAAAATTCAAAAGTTTCTATTCAAGTTCAAGGTGGCGGTAGTGGAACTGGGATTAACCAAGTAGCATCTGGTGCAGTACAAATTGGTAACTCAGATGTTCCAGCTGGAGATAAAATAAAAGATGCTGAAAAAGCAAAAGAATTAGTAGATAACAAAGTTGCGGGTATCGCATTCGCACTTGTCGTAAATAAAGATGTAAAAGTTGATAACTTAACAGTAAAACAAGTGCAAGATATCTTCACTGGAAAAGTAACGAACTGGAAAGAAGTAGGCGGAAAAGATGAAAAAATCAATGTAATTAACCGACCAGCTTCATCTGGTACACGTGCTACTTTTGAAAAGACAGTGATGAAAGACGCGAAGATTAATGATGGAACTGGTACAACACAAGATTCTAATGGTGCTGTAGAGCAAGCGATTAACTCTACTCCAGGTTCAGTTAGTTACTTAGCAATGTCTTACATGGTTGGTGAGAAAAAAGGTGCGTTACAAACGGTTAAAATTGATGGATCTGAACCGAAAGTTGAAAATATTTCTGCTGGTAAATATCCATTCTGGTCTTACGAGTACATGGTAACTAAAGGTGAGGCAAAAGAAGCGACAAAAGCTTACATTGATTATGTAAAAGGTAAAGATTTCGAAAAACAAGTAGAAGATATGGGTTACATCCCAATGTCTAAATTAAATAAGTAATAAAATTTTATGGGGCTGGCTGCAAGGCCAGTCCTGTTCAATGCAATCTATGAAGTGGGGTCTGTCCTGTGATGAAGGGGAAAAAACAAATTAATTACGTAAAGAGTGAATATATAGGTAGATCACTTGTTACGTTTTGCGGTATCTTTATTGTTTTTATTACATTAGCTATTATTGCGTTTATTTGCGGCAAAGGAATTCAATCTTTCACGCAAAGTGGTATCTCATTTTCTGAGGTCTTAACTTCGACAAACTGGAATCCAAATGCTGATCAAGGTACGTATGGTGCTGTCATCTTTATTGTCGGTTCGACGCTTGTGTCGTTAGGTGCTGTTGTCATTAGTGCACCAATTGCTATAGCTCTTGCTATATTCATGAATTTAATTTCGCCGAAGTTTGGGAATAAAGTATTAAAGCCTGTTTTAGAATTATTAGTTGGTATTCCATCAGTTGTATACGGATTATTAGGGGTTACGATCTTGGTTCCTCTATTACGAGATTCATTCGGTGGAGTGGGATTTAGTTTAATTGCGGGTATTATTGTCCTGAGTATTATGATTTTACCTACTATTGCTAGTATTGCCTCTGATGCAATACGCTCTGTTCCGTTTGATTACTTGGAAGCTTCTTACGGTCTAGGATCGACGAAATGGCAAGCGATTAGCCGAGTTATTGTTCCTGCTGCAAAACAAGGAATTTTAACAGGTATAGTTTTAGGATTAGCGCGTGCTTTTGGTGAAGCGTTAGCGGTTCAAATGGTAATCGGGAACACGATTAAATTACCGGAAGGAATATATAGTCCAACAGCAACGTTAACAGGTATTCTGACAATGGATATGACGAATACATTGAACGGAACAGCTTGGAACAATGCGCTATGGACGTTAGCAATGATTTTACTTGTTATTTCATTCCTGTTTATTTTAGTAATTCGAGCGATTGGTCAAAGAGGTGAGCGATAATAATGAATGCAAGAACGGTAAATAAAGTTTGGACAGGTATCTTTTATGGGGTTGCAGCTTTAGTTGTAGCTTTGCTGGCTTTTTTAATGTACGAAATTCTGCAAAAGGGATGGGGATTTTGGGATCCTAGTTTCTTATTCGGAGAACCAAGCAATACAAGAGCTGGTGGGGGAATTGGTCCACAGTTATTCAATTCTTTCTACATGCTTGTTATAACACTTATTATATCTATTCCTCTTGGACTAGGGGCTGGAATATATTTAGCGGAGTATGCAAAACAAGGTCGTTTTTTAAGTTTTGTTCGTTTATGTATTGAAACAATGGCGTCTTTACCTTCTATTGTTGTTGGACTATTTGGCTTATTAGTATTTGTTACCATGACAGGCTGGGGATATACAGTAATGGGTGGAGCTCTTGCTTTAACTATTTTGAATTTGCCTGGTTTAACACGTGTTTGTGAAAATGCGATTTCTGAAGTTCCTCATAATGTAAAAGAGGCGAGTCTTGGACTAGGTGCAACGAAATGGCAAACAATTGCCCGCATCATTATCCCGTCTTCGTTACCACAAATCATTACAGGTATTATTTTAGCGGCAGGCCGTATATTCGGTGAAGCTGCGGCGTTAATTTATACAGCTGGTTTAACATCACCTATTTTAAATTCAGCAGCGGACTTCTCGAGCCCCTCGCATCCTTTAAATCCATTTAGACCAGCTGAAACGTTAGCTGTTCACATTTGGAAATTAAACTCTGAAGGGATTATCCCGGATGCGAAGTTAATTGCAACAAAATCTGCAGCTGTATTAATTATTATGGTATTACTCTTTAATATCATTTCTCGTTTCGTAGCATCTGTATTACACAAGCGTTTTACAGGAGCGAAAAAAAGTCGTAAAACGACGAAGAAGGTAAAAGCGGCATAAATTGAAGATGAAAACTCTCTGTTTATAAAACAGGGAGTTTTTTACGGTCATTTTGTTGCTGGAAGGAAAAGAAGGAGAGTTGTTGAATAGGTAATTTGATATGTGGATATTCGGATGAAAATAGGGAGGGGTTTGAAGGTGTTTTTTCTGCAAATGTCGGGATTTCCTGGATCAGGGAAGTCGACTCTTTCTAAGTATATCGCTAAGTTAACAGGTGCTGTTATTGTAGATCATGACGTCGTGAAATCAGCTTTATTAAAATCATTAAAGGCAAAAGGTGTTGAACCAACAGTGGTTGGGGGGATCTCCTATGATATTGAGTGGGAACTGATCGGTTTTTTGTTGGAGCAAGAGCACAGTGTGATATTAGATAGTCCATGTCTCTATGAAGGGATGGTTAAAAAAGGAATAGATTTATGTCAGAAACATGGTGCTACATATAAATATATTGAATGTTATCTTAATAATATAGAAGAAATTAATCGTAGGTTACAAACGCGTGAACGTAAGATAAGTCAAATTACAAAAGTAGAATCAGAGGTAGCATTTAAAAAATGTCTGGCTGGCAGTAAAAGGCCTTTACATGGTGAATATCTTATTGTGGATTCTGGAGAGCCGCTAGAGAAGTATGGTAAAAAAGTGATGGATTATATTATGGATAGATAGAGGGATAAAAAGGCGTTATCTTCATAATTGAAGATAACGCCTTTTAGTTTAAATATCAGGTGTTTCTGTAGAAGTGCTTATTTTTCTGCGGGAGCGTCTTTTTCTCCCGATTTTATCTAATAGTTCATACATAACGGGAACGACTACTAATGTAAGAACGGTTGAGACTGCCAAACCACCGATTACAACGACGGCCAGACTTTTCGATACCATACTTCCTGCTTGAGATTGCCCGAAGAGGAGTGGTAGCATAGCGACGATTGTTGTTATAGCTGTCATAATAATTGGGCGTAATCTAGTAGATCCTGCTTCTAGTAAGGCTTCTCTGGTTTCCATACCGTTTTCCCGATTTTGTTGCACTCTTTCTATTAATACAATAGCATTTGTAACGACAATCCCGATTAACATTAATGCGCCGATTAATGAATTTACGTCAACAGGTGTTCTTGAAATGATTAATCCTAAAATACCGCCGACAGCAGCTAATGGTAAAGAGAATAAAATCGCGAAAGGAGCACGTGCTTGCCCGAATGTGATAACCATAATTAAATATACAATCCCGATTGCGATCCCCATAATTTTGAATAAATCTGTGAAGTTCTCTTGCATAGATTCAGTAGCGCCTGCGACATTTACTTTTGCTCCGTTAGGTAAATCTAAGTCGGTTATAGCCTTATTTACTTCTGCGCTTACTTTACTTAAATCTTCACTTGAAGCTTCTGCAGTAATTTGTATCGTTTCTTTCCCATCTTTATGGAAGATTTCTGTTTGAAGTTGCTTTTCTGAAATAGTTGCAATGTCTTTTAAAGGAATAGGTCCGTTAATAGGTGATAGTATGTTTGTGTTTAAAATATCTTCTTGTTTGTTAATGGATGCCTTTTTATGTTCTATCATAATGATTGTTTTTTCATTATTGATTGAGATTTCCCCAATAGGAGATTTCTTCATAAGGAATGATACTTGTTGTGCTACTAATTCTGGTGTTAAACCGAGTTGTTCCGCTTTTGTTTGATCGATATGAATTTGCCATTCTTTTTTAGAGTCTTCCATATTTGTTTTTACTTTAGAGAGATCGTCCATACCTTTTAGTTTTGTTTCGACGATGTTAGCGGCCTTTTTTAAATTTGTTTCGTTAGTAGCGGTTACGTTAAATTGTAAGTTGTTTCCGCCTCCAGAGTCAGAGTAACTCGTTTTTATATAATCAAGTTCAGCTGGTTCAAAAGTATTATGAGCCTTTTTTAATTCTTTAATATATTGGTCGATATCAGATCCTTTTTTAAAGACTACAAATATAGTTGCAAGATTGTTTTGAGTTGTCTGTCCCCATTGTGCATCTTCTGCGCTAGATCCCATTCGCAAAATAACATCTGTTACATCAGAATTAGAGAGGAGTTTCTTTTCGAAATCAAAGGCTTTTTGTTTTTTAGCTTCAGAATCATAATCACCTGGAAATGTCATGTTAACGGAAAGCATTGTATCGTCCTCAGACTTTATGTTAGCTTTCGGAAGTAGTATGTAGGCTGCAATTGATCCTGCAAATAATAAAAAAGAAGTGAGTAGAATGATAAACTTATGAGAAAGAGCCCACTTTAATGTAGCGACATATCGCGGTGAAGAATGTGAATTGCGACGTTTGGTTTTTTTGAGCAGTAAAAAAGCCATAAGTGGAACGACTGTTAATGCCACAATTAAGGAAGAAAGTATAGAATACACAACTGCTAATACCATAGGTAACATTAGTTTTCCGATTACTCCCGATACGAGACCGATAGGTAAAAAAACGGCGACTGTCGTTAAAGTAGAAGAGGTAATTGCGACGGCGACCTCTTTTGTTGCATCGAGAATAATATCTTTAGAGAAAGATTCTTTTTGTAAACGACGGAAAATATTCTCGATGACAACGATACTATCATCGACGAGACGTCCAACTGCAACGGCTAAGCCACCAAGAGTTAGAATGTTAAGTGTGATGTTAGATTGATGGAGTAAAAATAGTGTTAATAAAATAGATAATGGAATACTAACGACAGCGATGAGTGTTGTTCGGAAGCTGCGTAAAAAGATTAAGATAATGAGAGTTGCAGCAATTGCCCCAAGGATTACTTCTTTTCCCATACTAGTAACAGCATTTTCAACTTGCTCATGAGTTGAAGCTAAAAGTTTAATAGAGAATTGATCTTTATATTGCTTGCTTATATCTTTAATCTTTTTATCAATCTCTTTTCCGATTGCAACCGCATTTTTACTCGGCTCTTTCATGATGATTAATCCTGTTCCTTCTTCCCCGTTTATGTGCGAGATTGTATCGTAATGTTGTTTTAATTCAATCTGAGCAACATCTTGTAATTTTACTTGAGGTGTAACGGTGATGTTTTTTATGTCATTTACATTTTTTATATCCCCGATGACACGAAGATTGTATTCTGCCTTATTAACGGTAATTGCTCCGGCTGGAGTGGAAGTTTCTTTTCCTTGTAAAACTGTTAATACTTGCTGTGATGTTACGTTTTTATCTTTTAGTTGGTTAGGATCAAGTACGATGGATAATTCGGAAGTTGATTTTCCGAAAAACATAACATTGGCAACACCATCAATGCTTTCGAGTTGTGGTACGATTTCTTTCTCAATTTGTTTTTCGTCAGCTTTTGAAAATCCGTTTTGCTTCTGGATGGTAATTTGAGCGAGTGGAATCATAGAAGTGTTTAATTGGCTAACAACAGGTTTAGTTACATCTTTAGGTAATTTAATCGTATTAATTGTTTTTTCGACTTCGCGTGCCGCGTCTTTCATATTTGCCTTGGATGTATATGCAATGTCGATGCGTGATAATCCCTCATGTGTGGAAGAAGTGATGCCATCGATATGTTCTAAATTACGAAATTGTTTTTCAAGGGGATCAGTTACGTCCTTGGTCATCGTTTCAGCATCGAGCCCTTGAGATAATGTCGTAACAGTTATTGCAGGGTTATCGATGCTTGGTAAAAATTCCATAGGTAATTTAGAGCCGGAATAAACACCGAGTATGGAAATGAGAAAAACCATGATAATAATAGCGGCTCGGTTTTTTAATGAAAATTTTGTTAACCTATCCATAAAATAATTCCTCCATTAGTTTATTTATAGTTTTGTGGGCACTTTCTTACTATATAACAAAAATTGGATATCTTTCATTAATTAAATGTAAAAAAATTCTAACAATAATCTTAAGTTAATATTTCGAGGGGAAGTTTGTTATTTGTGGAAGCAAAATTCCTGATTGGAGAGAAAAATCAGGAATTAAAGTTTTGCTCTAGTATAGTGGCCTCGTTTTTTGTTACTCTACATTTAAATAATTATTTGTCCTTCTTAAGTAGAACTATGGTAATTATAAAATTTAAAAAAGAGAAGACTAAAGGTTAGGAAGTTATTGTGAAATACTGCCTGGTTGATGATAGTGTATAGTAACTTGTATACAATCAAAATGAATGTTTTTAGTAGAAAGGATAAGGGTTCTTTCTATAGAAGAAAGTAGGATAGATAACTTTTTGTATTTTTTTATAAAAAATACTTGTTATTTAAAAACCATGATGGTATATTAATAAACGTCGCTGATGCGGAAACGCAGAAAACGACAAAAAAGAAAATTAAAAACATAGTTGACATCGAAAAATGAAGATGTTAATATGATGAAGTCGCTTTTGAAGCGGCAGACAAGTTCTTTGAAAACTGAACGAAACAAACAACGTGAACGTCAATTTTTATTTTTAGATGCTAGACAAACTAACTTTATTGGAGAGTTTGATCCTG
>NZ_JBIYCZ010000025.1:0-46952 GCF_044908245.1 Bacillus sp. RC242 | reverse complement strand
TCTTCAAACGAAAAACACCTCCATTGAATTTGCATACTTAGTATGCGAATTCAGGAGGTGTTTTTTTCATGTACCACTATTCGGGTTCACTTCAAGGTGCAGGGATTTTTATGCTACGAATATATAAAACTGACTATTTAATATATAGTGAAGTACGCCACGTATCTCTTGGATAGTTTATTGAAGTCTTTTGATATTCAAAAGTCCCTTCTTGATGATTTGATGCATCCCATTTATATTCCCAACCTACAATAGGATTACCACCAATTACTTGTGAACCAATACTTTTTACATCAAATCCATTCATTTTCGCAAAAGGAAACTGGCCATACCCTATTTCTTTTGTGTAAACATATAAGTAACTTCCCCCATGATCTTTAGTTGTACTAAAACTATTAGGGTTAATGTATTCAACTCCACCCAATTGTGACTCTACTTTTACCACACTTAAAGAAGTTAGAGGTGCCGCTGGCCCTGCAGATGCCTCCGATGCCATTCCTAAACCAACTACCGCTGCCATTGCTAATGATGATATCCCTAATGTAACTTTTTTAAACATATAAACATCCCCTTCTTTTATATATGTACAAGTTTGATATTAACAGAATTTTATAAGAATAACCCTTATTTTGAAAATGTTAACAAATTATACTTTTTTAGATGTGCAATTTAGCATATTGATTGACATGTATGATAATATATCCGTTGCTTTCAAGATAAAAAACTCCTTAATGGGGTAACGTCCCATCGCCATCAAGCTAAGGTTTTGAAGTACCCCCTAAATGAAAATTCTCTTTCTCTACAGTTAGTTATCTTGAGAAATCAGCTCATTTTTTTGTTTTTGGGGTGTATACATTTCTTAAGTTTATGGGCATGTATGGTGAGGCCTTATATAGGATTTTTAATCAAACTTTTTACAAACGGTACAACTTACTTTTAAAATCACACTAATGTAAATTAAAAGTAAACTGTCTAAAAAAGGAAAAAATTTTAAGGAGTTGATGTTTAAAGTACTAAATAAAAAACTTTGCGATATTTTTCGCAAAGTTTTTGTAATAATACGTATTATAATAGTAATTTTCGTATTTCTTCTGTACTTAGACCTGTGAATTTTGCAATGTCTTCTAATGGCATACCATTCTTATGCATACCACGGATTAATTGAATTTTTCCTTGCTCAATTCCTTCTTCACGAGCATGAGCTAACTTAGCTTGTTCATCTAGAAGTAACTTTTCACGAGCTTCATAAGCTGTTCGGAAAGAAGAGTCATGGCTCATATTTTCCCACTTATTCATTGCTTTTTGTAAAATTGGATCTTGATTCATTGCAATCTCCTCCAATGTTTGAGTTAAATGTTCATCTTCATGTGCTGGTAGTAATAACATCCAGCGAACAAATGCATTTTCCCATGGATTTACTTTTTCTTCACGCCATTGTTTGACCAATTTTGGAATTTCTACAAAATGAATTTCAATATCATCACTTAGTATCTGTTGCTTTTTGGGATTCCATAATTGTCCTATGGTGTGAAATGAATCATCCTGGGAGAATAATATAAAATCTAATAAGTTAATGGTAATTGTCTTCCGAAGTGAACGATACGGCATCCCTTCTTGCATTTGGGATGTATAGAGTTTACTCCAGTAATATAAAGATCGCTTCACCATATCATGTGTGTTACGTAATTGAATTTCGATATTAACTTGTGTTCCGTTATCTAGTGTTGCTAATAAGTCTAATATGGATAACTTATCATCTTCATAAGATTTATGAAGATGTGGATCTTCTAGTTGTAGAGAAGCAATAGGTGCATCTAAAGATTCTTCTAGGATAGCGTTTAGAAATCCAGTTAAAATCTCTTCGTTTCCCTTCGTTCCGAATAACTGTTTAAAAGCGAAATCAATCCGTAAATTTACTAATTTTGTGGACATGGGTTTCCTCTCCCTGTCTTTCTGTTCTTCTTATTATTTTATACTGTAATTCTTTATATAAGCAAATGCTACTTTTACCATTGTAGCTCCAATTCATCACAGTACACATCTAACTCCGTAAAACAGTTTTGTAAATCCGCTTCAAAATCAATTTCACGAATTATGCTATCTACCTTTTTTTCTAAATCTGAAATTGTTTTGTAAGGAACATAAAATATATATTCTCCTGAACGTTGTTCCATATTGTATTGTGATATGAGAAAGGATTCGATATTCTTTCGAACTTTCCCCTTGCCTTGTACAAATTTATTATTATTTTCCACACGTAACAACATACGAATAGTGGCTGCTTGTTCTTTAGTTTGTTCGCCTTTTTTGGTTTGCTTATTTTTTCGTATATATCGGTAGAGTGTAGCTTGACTAATACCTGTCATGTTTACAATTTCTTGGATGCTATATTCTTTAGAATCATATAACTTCAATGCTCTCTGAATGAAACTATCCTTAACACGAGGGCGTCCACCTACTCTTCCCCTTGCTCTTGCACTTTCAAGCCCTTCTTGAGTACGTTGAGCAATCAAGTCTCTTTCAAACTGGCTGAATGCTTGAAATACTGTTAACATCAATTTTCCTTGAGGTGTATTAGTATCAAATTGTTCTTTGATACTAATTAGCTTAACTCCCTTATTCTCAAAAAAATCAACAAGTTCAATTAAATCTTTGGTACTTCTTCCTAATCTAGAAAAGCTTTCAACAACTAATGTATCACCAGGTCTAATTTTATCTTTTAATCGAGTAAGATCTGGACGATCACTTTTCGTACCTGTTATTTTTTCAGTTAAAATTTCAGTACAGTTATAATTTTGAAGCATGTCTAGTTGACGAATCAAATCTTGTTGTTGGGTACTTACCCTTGCATAACCATAAATGTATGAATTCATGAAATCACCTAACCTTTATACGATAATTTTATCATAAAGGGTCGTTAAAGTTAATTTGATTTTGACAATAGTTTTGATAACGAAGTTAAGCGATTTATAAGATTAAGATTTTGGTTATTTTCACATTATCAAAAACCATCGTTTTTGAAACACCTATAAATAATAAATCTAATAATTATGTACTTTGTAATAGGTAAGAGTTTATGATAAAAATAGGGAATATCCCAAAAAAACACACGAGGGGCGTTGATTAAGATTTTTTTTAAAGACTTTAACTACAAAAATGAAGGTGATTATTTATATCCAGTTGAGTATTATCAATTTCGCGAAGCAAGCACACATAATACATTCAAAGTTGAACTATTATGTTTTGATGATCGTTATGATTTCCATTTAACAATTGATAATGAAGCTATCCCTTCAAAGTATAGACTTGTAACAAGCATCTCCTTTGAAATTTATGAAGAATTTGGATTTGAGCCTTATGATTTTAGTTCTAAACACGCTACTCTACAAAGGGCAATTGATATGGCAAGTGCAATTGCAAAGAAATATTGTGAAAATCCAATTAATCAATAATAAGTAAAGACTGGATATTATATCCGGTCTTTTTTGTATTTGCTGTATGTTAAGGTGATTTTTCTGTTAAATTATCACAATTATTAATGCGTCTTTTAAATTTGAGGTTAAGGACTCAAATTTAAAAGAAAAAGAGAACCCAAATGGATTCTCTTTTCTTGGCATATTTACAACATGGAGAATACTGAGACAACTCTTTCAAAACTTTATTAGGGGAAAGTTTTAAAAAACGCTCTTATAACAATACTTATATAAATGTAATATATAGTAAATCGATAGAATTAAGACTGACTATTCTTAACTTTCGAAAAACTAAACCCTCGCCATACTAATGTGGTTAGATATCCAGTACTTCATGAAACATTAATAGAAATTGAAATTACTCTTCGTCTATCTCGTATTCATTAAGATATTAATAATTGGATGTATCTGTTCATGACATACCTGATATGTTTTCACTGTTCCTTGATTAATACTTCTCACAATACGAGCTCTTTTCAATTTTGCAAGGTGTTGAGAAGTAGTGGCTTGGGGAATTTTCAACATATGATATAGTTCGGTCACAGTACAACCACCTCTTCGTATCAGTTCCTGAAGTAATTGAAGTCGGACAGGGTGTGCAATATTTCTAAGTACATCCGCTTGTTCTTCATATATATGAAAATCATTCATTTTGGTTTATCCTCCATATTTTTTCTCTTTCCTTTTAAATGTCTCTGCATATTTTTGAAATGTTGTTCTTTTTTTGCCATTAAAATATCCCTTCAAGTATAGTGTAACATTCCACATTAAGAATGTAGTCTTTTTACACTGTCTACTTAAAAGGGATAATACCAACTAATATTACCTTACTTACACCAGCTTTAAGCAATAAATTTCTCGCGATTTCAAATGATAACTTTTAGTATGTACATTATAATTATTTTTTATGAAAACCTTGTGTAATTCGATCTAATATAATTGCAATTACTACAATAGCAAGGCCTGCTTCAAAGCCCATACCTATATTAACTTGTGTAACCGACCGATAAACGTCTACGCCAAGACCTGGTGCACCGACAAGAGATGCAGTGACAACCATTGATAGAGAAAGCATAATACTCTGATTTACACCAGCCATGATTGTTCCAGTTGCAAGTGGAAGCTGTACTTTGAATAGTTTCTGTGACGATGTTGAACCAAAGGCGTTAGCTGCTTCAATTAAATCTTCTGGTACTTGCCTAATCCCTAACTCAGTAAAGCGAATAGTAGGTGGCATTGCAAAAATAACAGATGCAATAATACCTGGTACTACTCCAACACCAAAGAATGTAATTGCCGGAATAAGATAAACAAATGCAGGCATTGTTTGCATAAAATCAAGAGTTGGTTTTAAAAATTTGGAAAACCTTTCGTTCTGAGATGCCAAAATCCCAATTGGTATACCTATAATGATAGAGATAATAACAGACGTCAAGACAAGCGCTAGTGTTTGCATAGTCTGTTCCCAATAGTTAACGTTAAGGATAAACAGAAATCCAATTAAAGAAAATACTATAAGTGAAATTTTACGGGAGGTGTACCAAACTAATAAGCATGTGAGTGCAATAAAAATAATGGCTGGGATAAATATTAATAGATTTGTTAATAAATCAACAAATCCTCCGATAATAAAAGAAAATCCTTTGAAAAACCCTTCGAAATGCTGATACAAACTTGTAACAAGTGTATCAACCCATTCTCCTAAAGGAATACGTGGAATACTATTCATTATCATTCACCTCTTCCTCTACATTTCCTGCTAAAGCTTGAATAATACTTTCACGCTTTATTATCCCTCGTAATCTATGTTTATCATCTAGAACAGGAAGAGGTAACTTTGCCTTAACCATTTTTATATACATTTCTTCTAATAGAGTATCTAAATAAACAGGAGGAATGTCTGTTACTAATAAATCCGCTATCGGAACCTGTTTTTTAACAGCTTTACTAGCATTATCAGCAGTTAAGACACCTAAAAACTCATGTTTCTTATTCACTACATATACGCTAGAAACACTAGCATTTTTCATGATTTGGAGTGCAACACGTGGACCGCGATCAATTAATAAGGTTTCCGGTCTTTTCATAATGGATTCAGAGGTTAAAACTTTTCCTAAATTTACATCAGCAACAAATTGCTCTACAAATTCATTTGCAGGGCTCACCATAATTTCTTCTGGTGTTCCAATTTGAACAATTTCTCCGTCTTTCATTAAAGCAATACGATCACCAATTCGGAGTGCTTCATCTAGATCGTGTGTAATAAAAATAATCGTTTTTTTCATTTTATCTTGCAGTTCTAATAATTCATTTTGCATTTCTTTTCGAATAATCGGATCTAAAGCACTAAATGATTCATCCATCAGTAGGACATCTGGATTATTTGTTAGTGCTCTTGCGATACCAACACGCTGCTGCATACCACCGCTAAGTTGTTCCGGATAACTATCTTTATTGTTTTCTAGACCTACTAATTTTAGAGATTCTAACGCTTTTGTTTCTCGTTCTTCTTTTGATACTTTTTGTATTTCTAAACCATATGCAACATTTTGTAAAACCGTTCGATGAGGGAATAAGGCGAATTTTTGAAATACCATACTCATTTTGTTTCTTCTTACTTTTCGAAGAGATTCTTTTCCCATTGTTGCGATATCTTCACCATCAATATATATATGGCCAGAAGTCGGTTTGATTAACTGATTTAACATACGAACAAGTGTAGATTTCCCACTACCGGATAATCCCATAATGACAAATATTTCACCAGCATAAACATCGAATTTTGCCTGGTTCACGCCAATATTCATACCAGTTTCTTTTAATATAGCAGCTTTGCTTTTTCCCTCTTTTAGTAAAGCGATTCCTTTAGAAGGATTCTTTCCAAATACTTTTGTAACGTTTTCAACACGTAATTTCGTTTCTTTCATTCTTTCACTCCTTTTCTTTGACTCTAAACAAATACTGTAACTATTTCTAAACCAAATAGTACATTACAATAGTTCATCAAAGACTTTTTTTTATTTTTTTGTTAAGCTATTAATAGTTAGTTTATATTATTCATAGTTATAATTATAAAATATTTATTTATAATTATAAAGTATTTAGCTTTACTGAAATAATTTTCTACGTTAGTTAAAGAAGAAATATCTAATCATAGAGACTAGGAGGAGCTTGATGAAGAAAAAAATATGGCTTCTGTGCATACTATTATTAATTAGCATAATTACTACTTCTTGTAGTGGCGCGAACAGTAATGCAAAGGGAAAAATTAAAATTGGTGTAACGAGTTGGAAAGAAAACATAGCTACCGCAAATATGTGGAAAGTATTACTTGAGGAAAAAGGTTATAAAGTTGAATTGTTATATTTAGAAAAGGCAGCCGTTTGGACCGGGGTAGCACGAGGAGATGTGGACGCCAACTTAGAGGTCTGGCTACCAATTACTGATAAGCCATTATATGAAAAATATAAGGATGATGTTGTAATAAAGTCAGCGTGGTATAAAGGTACTGGTCTTGGTTTAGTTGTTCCTTCATACATGACAGATATCAATAGTATTGAGGATTTGAATGCGAATAAGGATAAATTTAACAATAAAATCATTGGTATTGAACCTGGCAGCAGTTTAATGGGCTTAACAGATAAAGCGATACACAAATATGGGATAGAGCTAAATCTTGTTCAATCTTCAGAAGCCGCTATGATGAGTGAATTAAAAAAAGCATATAATCAAAAGAAACCCATTGCAGTAACATTATGGAATCCACATTGGGCTTTTTCAGAGTTTGATCTTAAATATTTAAAAGATCCTAAAAAGGTGTATGGAGAAAAAGATGATATTTATTACTCTGTTCGTAAAGGATTTGAAAAAGATTATCCAGAGCTTATAAAGTATTTTGATAACTGGAACATGACCGATGAGCAACTCGGAACGTTGATGACCATGATTAATGAATCGAATGACCCTGAACAGGCCGCTGAAAAATGGATAAAAAAGAATAAAAAATTAGTAGATACATGGATGAAAAAGTAATCATTTATGGGGTACGGCAACCATTCCTTCTTTTTCGAGCCACTCGTAAATACAAAGAAAGAGAAGTGATGTTTTCATATAATCATTTCTCTTTCTTTTTATTATATTCAAGTGGAAACATTATCAACCGGATATTATTTTATTAACCGTGAGATGGTACCTACGGTACAACCTCAGTTTTCGTGATTTAGTCGAAATGATGGAAGAACGCCGGCTATCCCTGGCTCATACAACTATCATGCGATGGGTTCATCAATATGGTCCCGAATTAGATAAGCGAGTACGACGTCATCTTAAGTCAACCAATGATTCTTGGCGAGTCGATGAGACCTATGTGAAAGTCAAAGGTCAATGGATGTACCTATATCGTGCTGTTGATTCAAAAGGATATACAATTGATTTTCATTTAAGCAAAACAAGAGATCATAGGTCTGCAAAGCGTTTTTTCAAGAAAGCTTTGCAGTCTTTTCATGTTTCAAAGCCCCGTGTGATTACAGTGGACAAAAACCCGGCCTATCCTATAGCGATTGAAGAGTTGAAGACAGAGAAAAAGATGCCTGTGGGCATCCAAATAAGGCAGGTAAAATACCTTAATAACTTTGTAGAGCAAGATCATCGTTTTATTAAAAAGAGAGTTCGTTCAATGCTAGGATTGAACTCTTTTCGTACAGCTAAATCTATTCTTTCAGGAATAGAAGCGATGCATATCATTAAAAAAGGCCAACTTATTTTAAGGGACAAGTCTGTCCAAAATGAAGTGAGGTTTATTCATCAACTATTCGGAATGGCTGCATAAGAATAGATTCCATTAGGAATCTATATACCTCTTTCAAATAAATACAATCTTTGCACCAGAACCCACTTTTCTATCACTATCCCCTGCTAATATAATAGAAGATTTATTTAAATGATATTATGACGAAGGGATAGCTATTAAGCTATCCCTCCTCTGCGTTTATTATTGTTACTTAATTAGTGAATCCCATTGATATTAGTGACAAAAATGTGATGTGATTTGCAATGTTTGCACCTCAAAAGGGAACCCGCTAGTACGTAACTGCCCTCTTTTTATTACTGATTTCTTTTAGAATATTTCAAAAGGATTCTATTTCTCTCTCATTTGATTATTCTGACACTTTTTGAACTTCTTGTTTTACCTGTTTTTCTTGTATTGATACCTGATTATTATCAGATGTCATTTTGTATCCAAAATAAATTACAAAAAACAACAAAATAATTATCCAAATACATATAAACACTTTATAAGAATTTTTCACTTTATATACCTCAATCACTCTATTTAAATCCATCTCGAGATTAATTTTTTAATGCTGTTTATAATTACCAATCTCTTCATTTATTTCGATACACTCATATGCAAAAGTAGCTGTGCAGCAATTAGACTGAACCTTAAATATGTACTAAATTGTGTGGGGAAGGAAGTACATTTTATATAATCTCATTACCTAAAAACCCCTATATAGTTGGTATTCTTCTTCTTTTAAGACAGAAAGGATTTTTAATATAATGTATGAAGTTCTAACTCAGACTTCTTACTACACACACTCTTACGCACATAGAAATAACGCTTTTAGTATATGATTTGTAACAAAAAATAAATAACAAGAAAACAAAATGAAACAAAAGTCACATAAAGTAATAATTTTGTAACATAAATGTAACATATAAATTTTTAACATACAATAGTTTTTTTACAGTATTTTTTATAAGCATATACTCATTGAACATCTGCCTTCCTTACAATATATCCCCAGATACTTTAAATACCGTTGCTATCCTTTCGATGTATTTTTCAGGCTAGATACAGTTTTTTATTTACTACTATTCTTAAAACTACATTGGTTTGTGAGCTTTCTTTTCAACCTCTCATATTTGCAACATTGTCTTCTTCATATGTCACTTATTACATAATTCCTCTAAAAATATGTGTATCCTATGCTCTCTTATAGTATCTATGCACTACAACTCAATAAATAAGCACACCCTCTTCAATAGTAATCTCAAGATTCGTTCCGCTTTCATTTTCGTGCACTCTACTTTCACACAAAGGAGAATTGACAAATAAATAAGTGCTAATATAAGAAATATATATAATGCCATACTTCATCATTATTGTATGCTTGCTTGTTTCTTTCATCTTTCACAACAAATTCTATATGATAATAGGTGCACTTCTTCTATTCATGAAGTTTTTGATGTACCATTATGACTCTCTCAATTCTGTCAAAACAGTCACTTCTTTTTTTTATTTTTTCTTTCTCAAATAGTTCTGATTTTCCCATTGATTCTTTTACCATAAATGTATAACCGCCATAAGATTGTTTGGATTGTAGAGGTAAATCTTTATTTTCGATGACGGATTGTATATCAAATCGTTTTACACCAAAAAGTATACCTACTTCTGTTTCATCCATCATAGCTAAACAACACAGTGATACTGTCGCTCGTCTCTTTACTTTGGTTGCACAAGTCATCAGTGTATGAGCTAACTGAGCGGGACTAAGTTTTCTTCCAACTTTTGTACTAATAGGAACTGCACCTATAGCTGTAGTTCACTTACTTCCCTTAAACCGAATAAAAGCAAACGACTCTGTAAATGGATCTAGTCCATATTTTCTGCATACATAATGGTAATATTGCCGCTTTTCTTCCTCTGTTAGCTGTGATAAATCACTATTTATTGCCAATCTACCTAATATAATTTGTATTTCCTCAACCACTGTTGGTCTTTCCTTCGTACTAGGTATAAAAGAGCGTTCTAATATATTCGGAAACGTATTGAGTTCTTGCTTTTGTTTCTTATAATAAGTGACAATTTTTCACTTTGAGCTGACCTTACATAAGGCGTGTCTTACTTGAGACAGAGTAACTTTGACTCCTTTGTTTAAAAGATAACTGTACAGCTTTCGATACCCCATTCACCCTTTTAAAAGTTTAAATTGCATGACAATATAAGCCACTGTCTTTTTACGTCTTTTCTTATTTTCAGTAGGCTTACGATGAATAAAATCTATGTATATATAAAATAACCTTATATTTATTATGAGGAGCATTTATGGTTGCTGTTGCAAAGTTAAAAAAGCATACTCAGATTAATAAATGAATAATATTTCAAGTAATTGTTTTGGTGTATTTCATGCTGAAAAGCAGGAGCTTGATTAAAGATTTCTTCTCTGTTTTTATAGGCTCAAGTGCAAGGAACGGAGAAATTTATCGACATGAGGCATTACAATTAGCAAAAGGAAAATTTGTATGTTATCTGAGTGACGATGATTCATGGTTTCCTGATCACTTACAATACATGGAGCAAGCTTTATCCAAAGCAGATTTTGTACATAGCCGCTATATGGCTATTGTGAATAAGTAACAAATGATGGCCATTCAGGGATCATTGGAGGAACTTGAGACTCGCGATCGTATGTTGAAAGAGTCATATAAATTTTAGTCCTACGATTGCTGGACACCGCATAGATACCTACCATCGTCTTCTTTAAGGATGGAGCCCTGGACCAGAGGATGTGTGGAGTGATCTTAATATGTGGCGAAAATTTCTACAGCTAGATAATATAACTTTTCATTCAATACCAACTGTAACTGCTCTTATTCTTCCTTCTCCCTTTAGAACTAACATGACATTACAAAAAAGAGAAGCAGAAACGGCATTTTGGGCAAAACAAATTCGTTGCCAATCTTTTCTTTCTACTATTCAAGATACATTTTTTACACTCTAATTCTAGATGGTCCTGCTGCAAAGATGCCTAAAATGTAGAAAGAATTGGATGAAGGGATTATAAATAAAAAATCGATTTCCTGTACGTTAAGAAATCGATTTTTTAATGAGTATTTTATGTCTTAATTAGAAACGAGCTTAATTAAATAAGTCCTGTGTACTTCTTGTAATACGTGCTAATTCAGTAACTACAATTACATCACCTTCACGCAGATTCTCTAACATGCGTAATAACTCTGGTCCGTCTGTTGTAGCTCCACTAACTTTTTCTTCAAACACATAATCACATCCATAATCACTCAATTGTTTGAGTTACCTTGCTAAGTTCTGATCTTGTGTTGATACACGAGCATATCCAAGAATCATTCCGTTTCTCCCCTTTTGTCCGTTTAAGTGTCCGTAAATTAACTATAGCTTAATAACAGCATTTAATTTCCGTACATGCTAAACCGAACAAATAGGTTGTTGGAAAATAAGGGTTCTAAATATGTCTAATTTGTGAACAAACATAATTCTAAATAAGTACACCCATTACGGACGTTTAATCCTCTATTTTCGTTCGTTGTGTTCGTTTGTTTTGTTACTTCTTTTCCATAGATACAACACTAGATGCACAAATACAAATCATAAAATAAACCATGTAGTTAACCAAGGATGTTCGTAAATAACTTCCATGCCCTCACCCCTTATCATCCCTTAACAACAAACAAGACGCTAAACCAAGATCACGGCAACGCCTACGATAATTGCTATTGGTTTAATGAACAATGATTAACACTTGTCCTGCCATATTCTCACTATAAGAATAAGTATGGCCGTTATTACTTAAATACGCTTCGATATCTTCAGTAATATCTTTTACATCCTCTTCCTCAACGACTACCTTTTTATTTTCACCAAGACGTTTCATATAGTCTGCAAATTTATTAATTGTTTCCATTAACTTCTTCATCCTCCTATCCAAATATCCATTTTGTTCAATAAAAAAAGAACACTATAAAGTGCCCTAAGCTTCTGAGTATTAAATATACGACAATGCCCTGCCCGTTCTAATGGCGCAACATAAAAGAGCTTTATAGCGGAATATATATAGCTATCGGAAAAGGAATAAGTTGGTTGGCATTGACTCGATATTGTATGTTTGGGAATTCCTTATGTGCAATAAAAAAAGAGCCCTATAAGGTGCTCGTCCGATACGATTATAAAGAATGAATACGTCGTGTCAGTTATTAGTATATGCTTGTCTCATTCAAAGTTTTACTGGTTTAATATATAATTTCTATATAACAAAGAAAAAAGCACCCGTTATGGATGCTATTTCTGATTTATTTGCTACTTTAAGCCTCTTTCACAGTTACTATAACCTCTGCTAAATCATCACTATTTGTGTACTTGTTGATTTCTAAACTCACTTCGACAACTTCATAACGATCATGTCCTATTTTTACTTTTTTATTTTTTTCTAGCACTGCTATTAATCCTGCTAGATCATGGCTGTCTATTGAAGCTTTTAGTTTTTTTGTTTCGTCTTTAAAAGAAATCAGCATATATGCCCCCTCCTCTCCAAATCTATCTATTCGACAAAAGACCTTATCATCCTTTTATCTGAATAAACAAAAATTCATCTCCGAACATTGACCTTATTCTCTGTAAACTCCATTCCACACATTCCGTCTGCGCCTACGCCTAATAGCTTTACGTTATCTTCCATTTTCATAACCTCGCTTTCTATTCAAAGGATTATTTTGTTCAGATTCTGGTAAAGTGTTAATATTCTTCATAAAGGAGGTCTACTAATGAAAAATCCCTGGAAGAAAATCTCTTTAATTGCTTTCATAGTAATTGTCCTTTTAATAATTTTATATTTTGGCGGTATGTCACTTTTTTGGAACCAACCCTGAATAAAACTAAATATTACGTTAATACTGTAGACACATGGTTATCCTTTCTTTGTTTTCCTTGGGTGAGCAGTTAGCTTTTGCTAGCTGCTCTTTTACTTTCTTCATCCCTTACCATTCTCTTTAAGGAGATCAATACATCTTCCAGTGTTTGTTTATCCCCTATGACATCTCTGTTTGTTTGGATGTGCCAAACGATATTTTCTAATTGCGTTTTGATGTTCATATCCATTCCCCTTTTCTACAAAATGAAATTTTTGTTATCCTCCCTCCAAAACCCACAATATGTTAATATATACATAGATTAACAACAATGATTTTTTAGGCATTTAAGAAAGGATGATAAAATGGTTATTTTCCAATGGCTAGAATCATGGCTATCTAGTGATATTCTTCATTTTAATTTATTTGTAGGTATGACAACCCTTCTCTCTCTAGCGTCTGTTATCTTATTTTCTATAACGTTTAAGAAAATAGGTACCAACGATACAGAAAGACTAAAACTCAAGCACCAAATATCTTATACAATGTGCACTTCACTACTTGTCTTATTAGCAATATTTATTCTATGGATGCCTACAAATACTATCTATTTAAGACAGTATCTCATCATGATAATTTCCATTTCACTTCTTTTCGGATCGATATCAGGTCTGTACCATTATAGAAAAGAAATACTCCCTGAGAGTTGAGTTAAACTCCTTTTTAGAACTCGTTACAGTTAGCTGGTTCTTTTTTTATAAAATAGCGTTTTTATTAAAAACTTCTCACATTTAAACCGGACAAGCATATGTTATTGTATGGAAGCTTTCCATTCATAGCATTCTACCTTTCTCATTTGAGAGCACACATATAAGTGTGCTCTTTTTTATTTAAGATAAAATAACGATTTTATTGAGATTTAAACTAATAACTAATGCCCTATAGTAGTTATTCGCTGTTTCCAAAATAAATTGAATTAATAGTATAAAAATGAGGTATTAATAAAAAATTAAATTTACTATTTTTCTAAACACACAAGTGAGGTGATTTTGATAGATTACAAAAACAAAGATATATTCAATAAATTTCCGCTTATGGATATTAACCATATTATTCTCCCACATTATCCATCTGGACCATCTGGACCAACTGGTGCTACCGGACCAACTGGTGTTACCGGATCGACTGGTGCTACCGGACCAACTGGTGTTACTGGACCGACTGGTGCTACCGGACCAACTGGTGCTACTGGACCAACTGGTGTTACTGGACCAACTGGTGTTACCGGATCGACTGGTGCTACCGGACCAACTGGTGTTACTGGACCGACTGGTGCTACCGGACCAACTGGTGCTACTGGATCGACTGGTGTTACTGGATCGACTGGTGTTACCGGACCAACTGGCGTTACCGGATCGACTGGTGCTACCGGACCAACTGGTGTTACTGGATTGACTGGTGTTACAGGATCGACTGGTGCTACTGGATCGACTGGTGTTACCGGACCAACTGGTGTTACAGGATCGACTGGTGCTACCGGACCAACTGGTGTTACTGGGCCAACTGGTGTTACAGGATCGACTGGTGCTACCGGACCGACTGGTGCTACCGGATTGACTGGTGTTACCGGATCGACTGGTGCTACTGGATCGACTGGTGTTACCGGACCAACTGGTGTTACAGGATCGACTGGTGCTACCGGACCAACTGGTGTTACTGGGCCAACTGGTGTTACAGGATCGACTGGTGCTACCGGACCGACTGGTGCTACCGGATCGACTGGACCCGCTGGCGTAGGATTAACAAACTATCTATATGCTTTTGATACTACCAACCAGTCAATTGTAGTAGGAGGTAATGTTACTTTTAATACAAATGGACCTATAATAGGAACCGCCCTTACCCACATAGCAAGTACTGGAAATATTATAATTAATACACTAGGAACATATGTAGCAGAATTTCAATTAGAATCTTCTCGTGAAAACCAATTTTCCTTTGCACTAAACGGTACACCAATTCCAGGCGGACGGTTTGGGACAGGGTCACCCCATTCCTTAAATCAAGGTACTGTTGCTTTTACAGTAACAGTTGTTCCTTCAACATTAACTTTAATAAATAATACTTCTTCAGCGGGTACTATCACTCTCTCAAATAGTGATGGTGGCTCTTTAACAAATGTATCTGCAAATGTAAGTATTTTTCAGGTAGGATGATTAATTAGGTTAGAAACGTGATTCATAAAGCGACTCTACTTAACCTTTATGAATCACGTAGATTAAGATTACTTTTAACCTTCTTACTTTAATTAAAATAACTATTTTATTAAAAATCTTTAATGAGCTAATCCTTACAGTTTTGTAAGACTACTGTCACTAAAATCAATTTTTTCACTATAAATTCTTTACTATAATTTTCCTTATACACAAACAATAAGGAGCGATTTAAAAATGTTTTTTTCTCAATTAAATATTGATGCTTTTCGAGCTATCAATAATTTAGGGAAGCAATATTCATCCCTAAACTCCACTATGGTATTTTTAGCGGAATATATGGTGTATTTTTTAGGTTTAATTATTATTGCTTATTGGTTTACTCAATCTAGAAAAAACAAAATGATGATTATTCAAGCAATAGTTGCTTTCGTAACTGCTGAAATAATTGGAAAATTAGCAGGGAATTTGCATTTGAATTATCAACCATTTGCAGTATTACCTAATGTTAATAAACTTGTCGATCATGCAGTAGATAATTCATTTCCTAGCGACCATACGATTCTATTTTTTTCAATTTTTTTTCATTCTGGCTTGTTCGTAAAAAGGCTAGATGGTTATGGCTTGTACTTGCATTCTGCGTAGCTATTTCTCGTATTTGGGTAGGAGTTCATTATCCTTTTGATGTCATAACAGGAGCTTTAATAGGAATTATTTCAGCACTATTTTCATATTGGTTAACACCGAAAATTACATTCATCAAACAATTACTTAATCTTTACGAAAAAATAGAACAAAATGTAATACCCTCCAAAAACAAGTCGAAAAACTTTTGATTAATCTCACAAAGCTAAAAAGATTACATATATTACCGAGTATTTTTCAATATTGTCTTGATCGAAGAGCACTCTTTAATTTTAAAATAACGCTTTGATTAAAATCTATGAATCCATTTCTTAGGTGAAAAACTTTTATAGAAACACCTTTTTTGGACAAATTTACCAGGTGAATTAGCGGAAATTTCGTGTTATTCTGAACTTGTTGAATAACCCAATACATTCAACAATGCTCTTGATTGCATACTTAGTATGCAATCATCCATCCAGATACCTTAGCTAATACCTCCCCCTAATCGTTGTTATAGCTAAGGTATCTTTTTAGATGCCCTGTGTGCAGGGCTTTTTCATTTCAGTGATGATGCTCTTTATCCCATCTAATTATCGATGCTTTCAGTCCAATTTCTTAATAAAATTCAAATTTGATTAAAGTAACTGTGTTTTTCGTTCTTCCATACGGATTACTTTTCCACTTTGAGGTGGTTGTATTAGTTGGACCTGACCATTTTTAACAACATATATTCCGTTTATTTTCAAATCTATTTCAGCTGTCATTTCTACAAGATTTTCTTTTCTAATTCCCACCAAGATCACTCCCATATGTTATAATTACTTTTTCGAATAATTATGTCGAGAGCAATCTCGGCTTTTTTGTTTGTCTACAAATATCGCACAACATTTTCTGGAACAAATGATTGTTCAAGTGATAAATGAAGCCGTATTGGAATAGGCTTTTTTTCATCCCGTGCTCGCTTACACATTTCCTCTGCTTCTTCCCAATCAAATTGTTTACCCTCCACTCGCTTATAACGCCAAATTCCAATTGTGTAATCTTCAAATAACTCATAACGCTCATCAGGCGCTGTCGTTGGTTTTAATTCATCAATCGCTTTGGCTTGACGTGGTATTTGTACAACAACGTCGGCAAAACGTAGTTTAGAATTTAATCGATGATCATGAGCCTTCTTAAAATCAAATGATACAACTGGTTCAACATCAAAGATTGTTAACTGCTTTGGCATTGCTTTTCCCCTCCAATACGTGCAAGCTTGCAATTAAGATTCCTTCACGCTGCGTTAACGTTAGTGGTTCTGGTGCAAATACTTGGGAAAGATATAAAGAGGCGAAAAGTTTCCTAGTGGAATCTAGTCTTAAGCAGCAATTCCAAATAGTTGATGGATGAACTCCACTTGATTTTGGGCAGACTTGTCCAGTGAAATAAGTTACCTTTTTTTACCATATTCATAGCTTCTATTCCAGAAATAATGGCTGTAGCTGTACGAAAGGTTTTCAATCCTAGCATCGAACGAACTCGCTTTTTAATAAATCGATGATCTTGTTCCACTATGTTATTGAGATATTTCACTTGCCTTAGTTGGATGCCTAATGGCATCTTTTTTTCTTTTCTCAATTCTTCAACTGCTATAGGATAAGCTGGGTTCTTATCGACTGTCTCGACACGAGGCTCAGAAATATGAAAAGACTGCAAAGCTTTCTTGAAGAATCGCTTTGCAGTCTTGTGGTTTCTTGCTTTGCTTAGGTAAAAATCGATGGTATTTCCTTTCGAATCGACAGCACGATACAGGTAACATCCATTGACTTTTTAATTTGATATATGTTTCATCAACTCTCCAAGAGTCATTGGTTTGCTTGAGATGACGACGGATTCTTTTGTCTAATTCAGGACCATACTGATGAACCCAACGCATAATCGTTGTATGAGCAACGGATAAGCCCCGTTCCTCCATCATTTCCACCAAATCACGAAATCTCAAGTTGTACCGTAGGTACCATCTTACTGTTTGCAAAATAATATCATGATGATAATGCTTCCACTTGAATAAAGTTCGCTTTTCCATACTGATCACGCACCTTTTTAGAGTAATCGTATCAGTATGTCCAAGATTTAGAGATTACTTGAAATTATCTTGAAGTTTTCGCACCAGAACCAGAAAAAGGCACCTAAAAGGCGCCTTCTTCTTATGAGATAAAAATTATTTAGCTAGTTATGAAATAATTATTCTCTCAAATAGACGATATCATCAACTTATTGAAATTGTTTTCCATAAGGATAACGAGAATATCCAATTCGAATCTCCATTTCCTTGGTAACTTTGAACAGCTTCATAGATTTTCCCTTGATACTCTACTCTATCCCCTTTTGTATATGCTTTCCTCGGATCCCATTTTTCATAAGAGGTATTTTGCTCTTTTGTTTTTATACTAAGAACACTACTTTGAATAGACTGATTTCCAGCTGCATCTATAGCCTTCACAGTATATTTGTATTCCATGTTAGCAGTCAGTTTACTATCAGTAAATGTGGTTCCCTGTACCGTTTGAATGAATCTTCCGTCACGTAATATTTGATATTCTTTCACACCTACGTTATCTGTTGATGAATTCCATTTTAACTCTACGCTATTTGTAGTAATGTTGGCTGCTTGTAATCCTTCAGGCCGTGTAGGAGCTTCCGTATCTGGGCTAGGGTTAATAATTTGATCAACTTTCTTAAGACCATTAACTGTAACTTGATACACTATCTTCTTACCAAAGCTCTCCTGTATATTTTTATCCACATTTATAAGAGTCGCCCGGTTTCCACCCTCTAAATGTGTAAACTCAATATAGTCTCCGACTTTCATCGGAATTTTTTGTGTTTCAGCATTTTGTTGCCTGTTTCCATAAATATCTTTATTATATACCACTTTTCCAGATGAATTTTGGACTTTCACACTCGCATATGTACTATCAAAGTAATGATGTGGTACACCTGCTTTTAATTGAATTTGCATTTCTTCTTTTGTCTTATTAAAATCCAATTTTGCAAACTCAAAATCTCCTATTCCTTTCATTGACCATACAAATTGGTTTCCCTCTAAAACATTATTTGATATATCTGGACTATATCCCAAATTTGACAGGATTGACTTTAAATCTGGCAAAACACCGATTTTATCTGTTAACGGATTTTGGGATTTGGTACCTGTATTTTGATTACTTAGTATATTTCTTAATTCAGCTGGTTTATATGGACGACCTAAATGTTCTTTAGCCACACCTTGTATTGAAGTCGCTGCTCCAGCAATAATTGGAGAAGCACTAGATGTACCACTAAAGCCTGTTGTATAGAGATTTTTAGTAATCCTATTAGGCTCAGCACGAGTTGTATCTACGTTTTCTCCCCAACCATAAACATCAATTCTACTACCATAATTTGAAAACCATAAACGTTTATGAGGAACAGTTGACGATGCGGCTCCAATCATTATAGCTCCTGAATCTTTAAAGTCCGGACTATTGCGATTTAATACCTGTTTTCCATTCCGATCTCTAAATTGATCAAGGTCATTAGAACCATTTGCCCCGGCTTCTATCACAATAATTCCTTTATCCGTTCCAGCTCGTATTGCATCAAAGATATCTGGCTGTACTTCAACAGGTAAATATTTATCTCCATATCCATCATATGAAGCTTGTGCCTCTAATAATAAAATATCCCCAGCTTGTAAATTATGTACAGCATTTATTATCGCATCAGCTGTATTATACGACCCATCACCTCTTATTTGGGATACTACTTTGACCTTAGCCTTTGGTGCAATTCCTATATTACCAATCTTATTATCTTCAGCAGAAACAATCCCAAGAACAGACGTTCCATGACCAACGTGTTGATCTATATTTCTACCAGATATAAGCTCAACTTTTTGATTTACTAAATCTTCATGGTCTAATAACCACCCATACTCCATATCTACAAAAGTAGTTCCTTTTCCATCTCCACCTTTAATGCTCCATGCATAAGATGCATTAATCCCATATGGTGCTTCCTTAAGATATCCCTGGTTTAAAAATCTTGGATCGTCGTAAGGGTTAAGCGATACAGTAGGTAATTGTACTTCTGGTAAAAGAGTTGGTTTTTCTTGCATATATACTTCTTCAACAAGATAAGATTTCTTAAACTTGTCCATCAATGTTTCAGCTGTTACTTTATTAGGTACTTCTACAATATAATAATCTAGTAAATTAGAAGATGATTTTTTTTCAGTTTCCCTCGTATCTTTATCAATATTTTCAATCTCTTTTGGGTCCACAGATGTAAATAAACGTTTTAATGTTAGCTGTGGAAATTCAGAAAAGATTTTTACTAATTCCAGATCGCTATCTTCGTTTTTTATTTGTTTCTCAAGTCCATCCTTATACGGGAAATTCACTTCACTTTTAAACTTTACAATAATTTGATCTTCTTCTTTAATATCTGCCTCAGATTGACTTATATTTTTTACAGGACCTTTCGAATCTGCATACACTACATTGGGATTTTCATGAAATTTAATTAGCTCTAATCCTGTAAAGGCCGTAAGTGCAATCGTAGAAACGAATATCCCTTTTATAAATTTCATAATGAATACCTCTATTCCTATTTCTTTATATAACAATTTATAGATTTTTTAAAGGTTCTACTTTGAATAAATAACTCAACATCACTTGTGTGTATTCATAAATTATTTTAAAAAATCTTTTATTATACACTCAACAGGTTGTTTATTTTTTATATACAAATGAACTGTTAACACCTATACCCTACCCTTCAAACAACACAACAATTGTCCTCATGATATGAAATATAAGTGAAAGCCCTTTGAAAAACGCCAAAAATATTAAAAATTCACTTATAAACAACCGGATAATTTTATTTCTATATTACTTTATAAATAATTCTTTCTAATTGCTAATATTTTCATAGTAGATGGCGGCACGTTTTTCTAACCATATTAATCTTATTGGACAAAAAAATGCTGAATGTGATGTTAAAACTAAGACAAGCTACCTATAATGGTAGTTGTGCAGTTTGTGAGATAGAAGAATGTAATTTGTATGCTACGATCTGACATAATTCTAATGGTATGGAATGTATATTTCTCCGTAAAAGTAACTTGCTTTTATCTTTTTTAAACAATTTATTGTATTATTTTCATCTAATTAGGCACAGAAACAATTTAAAAATTCTTACTACTTTTTAGGAAAAACGTTTTTAGGGTACATTTTAAAATAGCTCTTTTTCTTTAAAATGTTTCTGTGCTTAATATTTAAAATATCTTATGTCAAAATTTCCCGCAACTAATATGTTAAATGATTTATAATTATATATAATATGGAATATTATAGTTAAATATTCCATATTATACTCTATTAAATATAGCGTATTTAACTTATTATGAATTGATTTGTTAGTCTAAGTATGAATTATTAAGTATGTTTTGTTTATAATTGTCAAAATATAATTTTATCTTCGACGTTTTAATTACTTATAGAACATTTACATATGTTATAACTGTTATTTATGAGATAAAGAATCTCTCTACATATAAGATTTACTTAATTTAGATTTTTTCTCTCTCAATCATTTTGTCGAAAAAAGTCGAATTTTCATATTTTTTCTTTATCTTTTTGTTGTAAACGTTTTATTTTCGTGTTACCATCTTAATCAAACAATAGATGGTAACAAACTTAAAATATTTCTTTCCATTAGACACATATAAACGTTCGGTAACAACATGAAATTATGGTCAAAGAAATATGAACTACCTGATAAAATATTCAACGGGATTTTTACCACCTAAATTTTCTGTTAATTCAGAATGTAGAACTTTAACATTTTGTCCCTAAGCAAAATTTACATTTTAGCGTGGTAAACCCAAAAAGCTAAATCACCCACCCAAATCAATACATGATATATCCTATTATATCTAGCGATCAGTCATGAGAAAAAGATTTCTTCCTAAGAAAACTTAGCCAATTAATAAAAAGTGTCTAAATTACTATCTTTATTACCATCTATTGTTGATAACATATTTACCAACTATAAAAAAGAACCTATTGAAGGTTCTTTTTTATTATAATCATTAGCATTTCAATTATTGATAATCATTGGTGTTGAATCTTTCTTTCCTCAGCTGCAATCAAGCATATGCGTCCTTTTTATATAACATGTTGTTTCATGCGATCCTATTTATTCTTAACATGCCTCTTTAACCTTTCAAACCTTCCACTCTTACATGAATGTCCCTCATCTTTTCATCCAAAGATTTTGCAGTTTTGGCCGCGTCAATAAGCTCTTGCTCCAGATAGAAAGGGATTTTTTTGTCATACTTATAATAAATTTTATGTTCTAGGCTAGCCCAAAAATCCATCGCTAAGGTTCGAAGCTGTATTTCAACATAAACAGTCTCTACTTTTTGGGATAGTGTTACAGGTATTTGTACAATTACATGTAAACTCTGATACCCATTTGATTTTGGATTTTCAATATAGTCTTTCACCTGTACAATTTTAATATCATTTCGCTTGGATAGCTGAGAATAGATATCATAAATGTCATTTACAAAAGAACAAATGATTCTCATACCTGCAATATCATACAACTGTTCTCTTGAGTTTGACATTGTAGGAGAAATTCCTTTTCTATCAAGTTTTAGTTGAATACTTTCGAATGATTTAAGTCTCGTCTTAATATGCTCAATTTGATTATGGTTTTTTAAATACTTTGCTTCTTCAGCTATTATATTAATTTTGGTTGTCATTTCATCTAAAGCAAACTTATATGGTAGTAAAAATTGACCCCATTTTCTTACATCTTCCATGTTAATCCCCCTCTTATTTCAACTTTTCACATGTATTGTTCAATTGAATCAATCACATTAAAAACGTTCATCAGATAGACAGAAAGAAGATGCCTTAACTCTAAAAATTCTTCATTTTTTAAACAACTAATTTATGTTCTCAAGTCGATCATCTACTTGATTTGAAATTGGAACTGTTGTTCTTTTAAGAAAGAACGATAGAATAAATGCTACACCAGCAATAACAGCTGATACTAAAAATGCATCATTGATTCCTGAAATAGTTGCTTCCATGGAGATATGCTGCTGTATTTTTGCTAAGGCTTCACCAGTAGGTGCATTTGTTAGCTTATTTATAGCATTAGACATCATTTCTTCTACATGTATTGCTGTTCGATTAGACATAATTGTAACGAGTAGGCTACCACCAATTGCTCCTGAAACCTGTTGAATCGTACTATTCATTGCTGTTCCGTGTGGTGTGAATTCTGGTGGTAATTGATTTAAACCATTCGTCATAATCGGCATCATAACCATTGAGATACCAAGCATACGAGTTGCATATAACACAACTAAATGTGTATACTCAGTGGATCCCGTTAGTTGACTAAATAAAAATGTTGTAACGATTACAATAGCTAAGCCAATAAACGCCAACAATTTCGGACCATATTTATCGAATAATTTTCCTGTAATAGGCATCATAATCCCCATGATTAATGCGCCAGGTAACATTAGTAAACCAGAATCCATTGCGGAAATACCACGGATATTTTGTAAATAAATCGGTAATAACAGCATGGCAGAGAACATCGCCATGTTTAAAGCCACTGAAATAATTGACGATAAAGCAAACATTGGGTATTTATATACTCTAAAGTCGAGCATAGGCTCCTCAAGATTAAATTGACGAACAATTAACCCTACCAACGATGCTAGTCCAATAATAATGGTTAAATAAACATTAGCTGCACTCCATCCACTGTTACCAGCAGAGCTGAATCCATATAAAATACCACCAAAAGCCAAGGCTGATAAGACAACAGATAATCCATCAATATTGTCATTGCTTTTTTCTTTGTGATCATGTAATTTAAAGTATCCCAAAATCCAGACTAAAGCCATTATAGGAGCCATCATTAAGAAAAGTACCGGCCAATCATAATGTTGGATAACCCACCCCGATAATGTTGGTCCAATAGCAGGTGCAAAAATCATTACTAAACCAAAAATCCCCATTGCTGAGCCACGTTTTTCAGGTGGAAATGTTGTATATAAAACATTCATTAGTAGTGGCATAATTAAAGCCGCTCCTGAAGCTTGAATCATACGAGCCGAAAGTAAGACTGAAAAACTTGGTGCAAATCCACCTATTAATGTACCAATTGTAAACAACCCCATAGAGGTTAAAAATAATCGTCTAGCCGTATATTTTTTTATTAAAAATGCAGTAGTGGGAATTAAAATTCCATTTACTAGCATATATCCTGTCGATAACCATTGTACGGTTGAAGCACTCACATCAAAATCCTTCATGATAGATGGTAAAGCTATATTAAGCAATGTATTACTTAATAACGCTACAAATGCTCCTATCATTAAAATCGCTAATAAGCTAAAAGAAGCTTTTGTTTGTTTTTCTTTCATGTATATGCCCCCTTCTGTACTATCGGTTTATTTTTATACCTCAAGTCCAACAAGGTTAATGATATCTCATTAGCAATTAATTATCAACAAAAATATACCGGTTGTCCAAAATTGTACTAGTTGTATTTTCTTTGTTACAATATATTTATTAATATAAGAGTATTACCTCTAAAGGAGCTTAAAATATGAATAAGAATAAGAAGAAAAGAGACGTTTTAGATAAAGCACATGAGCTATTTATAGAACAGGGATATCACGCGACATCTATTCAAGATATTTTAAATCATAGCAATATTTCCAAAGGTTCTTTTTATAATTATTTTTCTTCCAAAGGCGAACTATTCAAAGCTGTATTTAAACTTATCCAAGAAGAGATGCAAGTGGAAAGAGACAAATTACTTATTGGAGAAGATTGTAAAGATATTGCTATCTATATAGAACAAGTCAGCCTCATGATGGAACTTAATAAAAAAAACAAGTTAATGCAATTAATTGAAGATGTGCTTGTATCAAACGATCCAGATCTCATACAATTTATTAAGCAGTCTAAATACTTATTTTTAAGTTGGGTGTATAAACGCTTTACAAATATTTTCCCCGAGGATAAATCAAATTATTTAGTGGATTGTGCGGTTATTTTCATAGGTATGATGCAGAATATTCTTCATACCAGTAATGCATGGAATCAAACAATTACCATAAAGCAAATTGTTACTTATTGTATGGATCGGATAATTATCATTTTGGAAGATATTAGTGAAAAAAGCATTCAATTATTTACACCCGCATATATAAATGAATTTTTACCTCAATCAGATTATAATGATTTTTTTAACAATGAATTTTCAATTGCTACGCTAAACTTAAAAAAAGTGATTGAGAAAAAAAATGGTTTCGAAAAGCAGAAAATGACAACATGTTTAAACCTGTTGTACTTTATTCAAGAAGAGATTATGTATAATAAAGCAGATTCAAGAAAATTTTTAATTGAAAGTACTTTAACAACTTTAAAAAATAGTCCAGAAATCAATGCCACTCAGGAATATATACAATATGAACAAATTTTAGGGAAAATGGAGTATTTTCCGATTTCATAAATTTCATTTTCTTCAATCTAAACTATATACACAAATTTAAAGGTATTCTTATAATGAAAAGACCCTATATCCTGTATATATAGGGTCTTCCAATATATGTTTTTTATCATCATATTTAACGTTGGATGATATTTCTCAGCTATTCCTCTCTGGCCTTTCAAAAGTTTCTTTACCCATTTGAATTAAGTTAATCCCTCTTACAAAAACGATATCTGTTCTTACTCTGGCTTCATTCCTTTTGAAAAGTATTTTAACGTTTAACTCACATCTGATAGAGATAAGGAACTAATTTCTGGATTTTTGTTAACTCGGTTTATATAGGTTTCTTTTATTTACACTTGCGTACTTATATAGATACGGTGATGATTTTACTTTTTGTTTTTTTATTTTTATTTTATCATTTTAGCCAAGAAGACTCCTTCCTCAAGGAACGCGAAGTGAGTAGGTGGGAGATGAATTGGCTTCGGACAAGAGATGGCAGGAAGCCATCTTAATTGTTCGACATACATAAACTGTTACTTCACTATCTATCGAATATATGTTTGTTATATAATAGACACATGCCGAAATGGAGGTGAAATGAATAATGATTAATAAAGCATATAAATTTCGTATCTATCCAAATAAAACACAAGCAACCCTAATTAATAAAACGATTGGCTGTTCTCGTTTTGTATTCAATCATTTCCTATCTCTATGGGATAACGCATACAAAGAGACAGGGAAAGGTTTGACATATGGTACATGCTCTGCCATACTTCCTGCCATGAAGAAAGAGTTTGTTTGGCTCAAAGAAGTGGATAGTATTGCGATTCAGTCGTCTGTTCGCAACCTTGCGGATGCTTATACACGCTTTTTCAAAAAACAAACTAGTGCCCCGCGTTTCAAATCTAAGAAAAACAACGTACAATCTTACACCACAAAACAAACAAATGAAAACATTGCCATTGTAGGAAAAAAGATAAAGTTGCCGAAACTAGGTCTTGTTCGATTTGCCAAGAGTCGCGAAGTAAAGGGACGTATTGTAAATGCTACAGTTAGACGGAACCCTTCTGGCAGATACTTTGTGTCATTGTTAGTTGAAACAGAAGTGCAAGAACTTCCAAAAACACAATCTTACATCGGAATGGATGTGGGACTAAAAAATTTCGCCATTTTGTCAGATGGAACAACCTATAAAAATCCGAAGTTTTTTCGGTCATTAGAAGAGAAGTTGGCGCAAGCGCAGCGTGTTCTTTCTAGAAGAATAAAAGGATCTTCTCACTGGAATAAACAGCGAGTAAAAGTAGCTAGAATTCATGAATACATGACGAATGCTAGAAAAGATTACTTGGACAAAGTCTCAACTGAAATCATCAAAAACCACGATGTTATCGGTATAGAGGATTTGCAAGTATCGAATATGTTAAAGAATCATAAGTTAGCAAAAGCCATTAGTGAAGTATCATGGTCGCAATTTCGATCCATGTTAGAATACAAAGCAAAATGGTATGGCAAACAAGTCATTGTCGTATCGAAAACATTTGCTTCCAGCCAATTATGTTCTTGTTGTGGATATCAAAATAAAGACGTTAAAAATCTAAACCTACGTAAATGGGACTGCCCTTCTTGTCGTACACACCATGATAGGGATATTAACGCAAGTATTAATCTAAAGAATGAAGCGATAAGGCTTCTAACCACAAGGACTGTGGAGCTAGCCTAATCAATTAGAGTTCGTTAGAACTCTTTACTTAGGAATCCCTCACTTCTAAACGAAGTGAAAGTGGGGGTAGTTCAAAAAGGGGTTCTTTACAAACAAAAAGAAGGCATCTCGAATAAAGATTAATCAAAATGGCCTTCTCTACACATGCCCACCAACTTAAGAATTCAGAATTACCCCAAAACAAAAAATGAGCTTTTTTGCTACAAGTTAGCACAAAATTTCGTTCTGGGGGTATTTACTTTTCTTAGCTTGATAGCGATGTGGTAGGGCCCTATATTTGACTCTTTTTCTACACCTAGATATTCTAGAGTTCGTTCTAACATAAGTGCAGCCTGTTGACGTGTGAGTGTGCCATATGGCGTAAACTTAGTAGCTGAAACACCTCGGATAATTCCTGTATCGTATAGGGCTTGTACATCATAATACCGGCTGCGAACGTATTTACATCAAGAAGATTAATGGAGCAAATGATGATTGCCCTGAATTGGTATGATAGCTGTTTTTGCAGAGTTTGAGCGTGATATTATTCGTTGAAATTCTCTTCTTAAAGATAATACGTAAATACAAACAAAACCAGCAAAACACCGTTCCTATGTCGTACTGGTTTTGTTGAAGTCCATCTTGAATTGTAGCTAGTTCAACGTAATTGCAAATTCTGAGTTCGGTGCCCCAGCAATTACAACCGTTCCATTCTTCGGCAGTTTTACTTTGTTATTGCCGCTCACGATGGTAAAGTTGACGCATACTCCATCCTCATCATACACCGCGAACGCACCCTTCGATGGCAATGTCACGGTCATCCTTTTTCCTGCTGCCGCTTGCGGGATCGTAAACCATTTAGCATGCCCATTTGCTTGCAGCGTAACTTTGCTAGCATCAAGTGGTTTTACGCTGGTTCCACTTACGTATAACAACCCGGCCATTTCCATATATTCATTGCCGCCTTCTGTATAGAAATGCGTTTCCGTCGTATCACGGCCATTCATCACGGGGATCTGGAGCTGATGCGTCGCGGTGTTCGGACCTGTAATTTTTCTGCCCTCCCAATAGCCCGCCAGGCCTTCCTTACGAGTAATTTGTGTGGTAATAAGTTTCGGTTGTACGAGATATTCAATAGAACTAAATTTCTCATTCACGAGATAGAACTTGACACCTTCCCGCTTCGCCCATGCGGCAGCGGTTTTCTTCGATAGCACATTGTCTTCTAGTTTCTCGGCCAAATAGTGAGTCATCGCACCTTGCCCTAAGTCTGGTGTCGATTTATATGTGCTCTCCCTCAAATAAGTTCTTCCATTCTTCTCGGTGACAAAGTTGAGCTTAGAAGTACCCTTCTCATTAATAAAGCTTCCATCCGCAGTATATACATATTTTTCTTCTCGATTAGATGGTAAGAACAGTTCTCCATTCTTCGTAATTTCAATTTTGAAATGAGTTTCGCTATTGCCATAAAAGCCCGCTTTCTTTGCCACGTCTTGAGGCATCTTGACCTTGACCGGCTTGCCAAAAGATTTGTTCGGCTTGATGTTCTTAATTGTACCCTTCTCTTTAAGCACGGCGAGCAGCAATTCAGTTGCCAGCAGTTGATTTGTAGAGCTTCGTCCACCGGATGACAACACAGCCGCTGCCATTTTCTGTTCCGGAAGCACGACCAGTATAGCATGTTGCAGTGCCGTGTCGCCGCCCTTAGCCAAGCCTTTTATCCCATATTCACTAAATGGGTATAGTTTCACACTATCCCAGCCAAGACCATAGTTAAAAATATTATCTCCATCTCCCGGCCACATTCCTTTTTTATATTCCTCTTGCTCCATCGCCTTGACTACCTTATCAGAGAGGATCCCTTTTCCCTGTCCCATAAATAATTGTGAGAATCGTACCATATCTTCTGCCGTGGAAGAGACCCCTCCCGTACCAATCACATTCACCGATTCAATTGGAAGCTGCCCTTGGTACGCCGGAAAATAAAGTCCAGCCCGCTTTTCGTCTCTCCATTTGTCCTGCGGCGTTTTTGTATGATTCATCTTTAAGGGTTCTGTAAACCGTTGATGTAGAAATTCGGTAAAGCTCATACCGCTGACTCTTTCCACCAAAATTTCGGCCAGCGTAAAGCCATCGTTGCAGTATACCGAAAACGCGCCAGGGTCTGCTTTCAGGCTCTGGTTGGACAATTGCTGCAACAAGAAATCATGGGAATAGGTATCATTATCGTTAAATAAAAATGCATTACTTAACGTGGAACCTTGCAAGCCGGAGGAGTGATTCAACAACATACGCGGGGTAATGCGTTTGTACCGCCCATCTTTCATCTTAAAATCAGGAACATAGTTGACCACAGGAGCATCCAAATCGACTTTTCCTTCGTCGACCAATTTCATTACAGCCGCTGTTGCATACATTTTACTGACTGAACCAATCCCGTATAGAGTATCTTTGGTTAGCGGCTGTTCCCCTTCCATATCGTTCTTTCCAGCCTGCCCCGACAAAGTAAGCTTGCCATTATCAATTAGCGCATACTGCACGCTAGTCGTCCCATGGGACTTCGTGAGTAGCGCAGCCTTTTCTGCTGCAATCTTCTTCAGTTCTTGGCTAGCTACTTCTGCGTTAGATACAACTGTAGTCTTACCGTCAGAAAATGCTTTCGCCCCTGTTGGTAGAATCATAGTTAGCGCTAATGTAGCGGCTAATACACCAGTTAGTTTATTTTTCATGAGGGAATTGCCTCCTTAGATAAGTGATCAATTTCATCATTTATTTGTTTAACTATGAAAATATGATAAAATTTATCCGTTCTTCCTTTTGGCCTACTTGCTAAATTCAGCAAGTAAAATATTTTTAAAAGGATCATGATTATCAGCATTAAGGCTGTTCAAATTGACAGCTAATGTATGCTTGCCTCCAAGTGTGCCTCCAGCAAAAGTAACAAACCCTGGAATGCTACCTCCGTGTCCCCATATTGAGACACCGTTTGGAAGCTTAGTTTCATAGATTCCAAGACCATATCTGCCAAGTGCAGCTTCTCCTGTTGGAACTGTAGTAAGCATTTGTTTCAGTTGCTGTTCTTTTAGTAATTTACCCCCAAGTAAGAGAAGAATTTGTTTAAATCATCAGCAGTAGAAATCATATCTCCAGCCGAGCTTCCCATACTTGGGTTATAATAAGTAACATCTTTTGGCTCACTTACTCCGTCTAGTTGGATATATCCACGGGCATGCTTGGTTCCTGGAATCACGCTTGAATTGCCTGGTAAGAATGTATTCGATAATTCAAGCGGTTCAATAATCCGATTTTCAATCTCTTCCGCATAGCTGTTCCCGGTTACTGTTTCAATAAGGATCCCTAGTAATACGTATCCTGTATTTGAATAAGACCAGCTCTTTCCTGGAGCAAAATCTGGGGGCATCGAAATCCCCATCTTTACTAATTCTTCAGCCCTATACGATTTTTTAGTATCCATAAGATTAAAGCCTTTTGACCTTGTGTATTCAGCGATACCACTTGTGTGGTTCAATAATTGCCGGATAGTAATCTGTTTATCATCATACCCGTTTCCTTGAATGACACCAGGCAACCATTTTTCAATAGAGTCGTCTAGATTCAAGCTGTTCTCTTCGGCTAATTGAAGTACAACTGTTGCCGTGAACGTCTTCGTCACGCTACCAATGCGAAAGCGAAAATCTGTTTTCATTGGTTTCTTGCTGCTCAGATTCGCTACCCCAGCGGCATAACTTCATGTTTTTCCACCCTCAGAAGTTTTAGCAAGTACCCCCGGGAATCCAAGTTGTAATGTATCCCGCACTGCTTGCTTGACAGAATTACGATCTCGTTGAGTACTTGTTTGTAACGAACTAGATACACTTTGAGTAGGTTCTGCTTTTACAATTAAGGTTGGCGTTGTGTATAACAGGGCACTTCCAGCTATTAAAAGGGCAAGACTTGCACATGTAATTTGACTATGTGTTTTCATAGGGCATTCCTCTCCTCTATTCATATTGTATAGGTGGTTTCTTGCTATTTCGTATTAACCACACAGCTACCATCTCCACCAATGAAAAAAGGTCAACATTGAATTCGTAATCATCTTCATAATTATTATTTTTACAAACGCCATTCTGTCCTGGGTAAATCCCTCTTTTTCCACATATATGTTAACCACAGAAATTACTTCTTTTCTTTGAAATACTCTTGTTACCGGTCTGTTTTTCATATATAAGTCATATCTGTTCCGCCTTTCACGCCTCTTTATATTTTTATCATACACAATGAAAATTTCTTTTTTCTTACCCATTTCTTACAAATTACTTACGTTCAAAATCGCTTTTATAATAGGGTAGAAGGAGCATCTGTGCCGTAAGGGTCAGTAAATATATTAATCAAAAAGAAACACAGAGGTTTTTTACTTCTGTGTTTCTTTTTTCCATCCTTTTAAATATTAAGAGTCGATTTACCCTTAACAGGATGAATTCTGGCTCTTTTCTAATGTAATTTTTCTTCTTGCAATACAACACAAATGAAATTGTGCTGCATGAAACACTCCTACCGTTGTTAAAATCACTTGTTTTTAAGTCAAAATTTATTTAACTTAGGGCAGATACTCCATATCCATCAGCTTAAGAAAAATAAACGCCCTCAAAACGAAAAAATAAACTACCTTCTCAAAGTAACTACCTGTAGAAAAAGAAAATGTTCATTTAGGAGATATATTAAAACCTTAGCTTGATAGTAATGTGGTGCTACCCCATGCCCATCAACTTAAGAATTTAGAACTCCCCCAAAAAATTATGAGTTTTTTGTTACAAGTTATCACAAAATTTTAGTTTTTTGGGTAGTTTTATTTTCTTAGCTTGATTGCGATGAGCGGTACCCCATAAAGGCCCCTGATACATAATTGATGTTCTGCCATTTGTAGAAAACAATCCACTTATACCATTTTAACAAGAAGAAATATCTCGTCCATGTTGTAATATTGGCTTACGTTAAGCTTGTGAAAAAAACATATTCATGTATAATACAATTGATGTATGATACATTAATTGTAGGAGGGTGACCTTTTTGAAAAGAGAAGATGCCTTAAAACTAAGAACAGATATTAAGAAAATGATTATAATAACTGGGGTTTTTGAATCTCAAAATTTGCCCAATGGACCATTTGAAAAACCTTTACCAACTTCTCAAATGATGGCGTTAGAGGAACTAGAGGTGGAAAAATTAACTGTTTGGCAACTATCCAATAAACTTAGATTAGAGACTTCAACTGTAAGTAGATTGGTAGATAAGTTAGTAAAAAAGGGGCTTATTTATCGTGAAGTAAATGAAAAAAATAGAAGAGAACTTTTTCTGCACCTCACAGAAAAAGGTCACATAACTGTTAATTGCTTAAGAGAGCAATCTATTACATTTTATCAAAGTATTCTCAATAATTTATCAGAATCAGAACAAAAAATAGTTGTGGATGGTTTTGAATTATTTATTGATTCTATTTCTAAGCCTTTTGATTAGAGTGAGGTAAATCATAACATTTGGAGGGTAAAATGAGTTTGGATTTTGAACGTCCTATTATTGAATTAAAAGAGAAATTTGATGAATTAAAGAAAATTATGAAAGAAAATAATGTAGATTTATCGCCAGAAATTCATGTATTAGAAAAACGTTTAAATAAAATGCAAGATAAAATTTATTCTAATATTACACCTTTTCAACGAGTTCAAATTGCAAGGCTACGTAACCGACCCACGACATTGGACTATATACCTTTATTGTTTACAAACTTTCTCGAACTTCATGGTGATCGATTATATGGTGATGATAAAGCAATGATAGGTGGTATTGCAAAATTTAAAGGGATGCCCGTTACGGTTATTGGTCATCAAAGAGGTAGAAATACAAAGGAAAATATAGAAAGAAATTTTGGAATGGCACATCCAGAAGGTTATAGAAAAGCGCTCAGACTTATGAAACAAGCTGATAAATTTAATCGCCCTATTATTACATTTATTGATACAATAGGCGCCTATCCAGGGAAAGGGTCTGAAGAACGTGGAATTTCTGAAGCGATAGCTCGAAATCTATTTGAAATGGCTACACTTAAAGTGCCAATTGTTTGTATTGTAATTGGAGAGGCATCAAGTGGTGGAGCTCTTGGCATTAGTGTCGGTAACCATATCCATATGTTAGAGTATTCATGGTACTCGGTAATTTCGCCAGAAGGAGCAGCATCTATCCTATGGAAGGACGCTAAGTATGCTCCAGAAGCTGCTGAACATATGAAAATTTCAGCAAAAGATTTAAAACATTTAGGAATTATTGATGAAATCATTCCTGAAATTAAAGGTGGAGCACAAAATGATATAAAATCACAGGCAAAAGTGATTGAATCTGTAATCGAATCATCTCTAAAAAAATTGATACTATTATCCTCGGAAGAGCTTATACAACAGCGGTATGAAAAGTATAGACAAATAGAGAATTATAAATGAAAATATTTAAAGTCCGTATTACATTTCGGAGGATTCTCGCAAAAAAATTCTAAATATTTTGTAAGTAACCTCTTAAACTGGGATATGCTGATACTATTACTCTACAAAAGGTGTGTGATCGGTATGGAAAAGGAAAATTTGTTCAAATGGAAGCATTATCACATACCCATCAACTTAAGAAATTGATTGTTCCCCAAAACGAAAAAATGAGCTGAATTCTCATAAATAACTGTAAAAAGGTGAAAATTTCGGTATGGGGGTATCTCAAAAGCTTAGGTTGATGGCAATGGGGTACCGCCAGCATTTTGTAAAATAACCTACGCTATGCGGTAAAATAAAATAAGCTGCCCATGTGGACAGCTTATTTACATAATTATCGAAAACGGAAGTTAATGTATCTATTAGTATTGGGAATCAATGAGTGTATAGGTTTTGCTGCAAAGTTTGAAAAAGCATAAACAGGTTGGTAAATGAGGAACAATGTTTAGGAAGTAGCTAGTAATTGTTGAAGTTCATTGTACGTTGAAAAGGCGGAGTCTCTTTGAAGACTTCGCCTTTGTTTATATAGGGCATGAATGGTCTCGATACCTTTTATAGTACGTGAAGCATGACGAAGATTTTGGAATCCAGAAGATTTGACAAAGCGCCGTTTTACATGTCGATGATCCTGTTCAATCAGGTTATTGAGATGCTTTATGGTACAATGTTTCAAACTCTTTTTTTGATTTATTGTTCTTCCTGGCCCACATGTAATAGAAACATACATTATTTTTTCTGTTCTCTTTTTTTCTCCTTCTAACAGGTAATACGGATCGTAAAAAAATTGGTTAGATGGATAGGGAAAAACATTTGAAAGTAATCATTTTCAGGAACTTCGAAATGTTCAATTAAAGAAAGGTGAATACTATTGCTTACCTTTTTAATTCTTCTTTATTCGATAGACCTTCAGGGTAATAAACGTTAACAAAAGGCATATACTCTCATTCCCTTTCTTGTTGTGTGGTTTTGAGATTAATTGTTATTTTGAAATATGCAAAACTTCATATACTGTAAGGTTGTCTGATGAGTTAACTTTTGGTTTTTCTTGATAAAAACTGAATTGACTATATCCCCATTTATCTGGATTATAAACTAATAAATTCCCCAAACTTTTTTCTGCATTTTCCACATAGTGATTAATAGTATTAAATGGCGTATTGGTTAATGATTTGCTTTCAGTAATATTCCCTGCATATTCAACAACATATTTACTTTTAATAAAATCTTTTTCTAAGTCAATAGACAAAGGAACACCGATATTAATTTGTTGCCATCCGAAGGATTCTAAAATATTGTCATAAAAACCATCAAAGATAAATTTGTTCATTCCTTGATAGTTATTCCAAATATATAACGGTGCATAGGAATTATATGAACTTTCATTCTTCTCTGCCTCAGTGATTAAATACGCTTTAAAGTTAAGCCCTGGAAAACTGTCCGTCTTGTGTCCATTGTCTTGCACCCTTTTTTTAATAATCCCCATATCATAATCTTTTGGCAAAATGACCTTATATTGCATTCCAATCATGTTCATCACTCACTTTCAATATTATATAAATTATGATAAATCGATATTAAATAAATGTAAAATAGGTATAAATTATACACGGTATCATTTATAATGATACCCAATAAGGGGTGTTATGTTAATTAAAAGGTAAGTATATATAATTATTTTTGAAGATTCTCAATATATAAATAGATTAATTTTAGTTTGAAGTTTATAATTAATTTGTGAGAAATTTTATAACAAAGGGGCATACATATGTTAAATTACATCTGCACTACATGCGGCGTTCAATATTCTAAAAGTCAAGAAGTTCCTTCTGATTGTATAATTTGTAATGAAGAAAGGCAGTATATTAATCCATCTGGACAATCATGGACTACTCTTGAAAAAATGCAAAAAAGTAAATTATATAAAAATGAAATTTTAAAAGAAGAAACTGGTTTATATAGCATTAATACAAAACCTGAATTTGCAATTGGGCAGACAGCTTATTTAATACAAAGTCAAAATTTTAATGTTTTGTGGGATTGTATTACTTATTTAGATGAAAATACAATACAAGAGATACATAAATTGGGAGGTATACAAGCAATTGTACTTTCCCATCCTCACTATTATTCTACACAAGTAGAATGGGCAGAAACATTTAATGTTCCAATTTATATTCATGAAGATGATAAAGAGTGGGTAAATCGTTCAAGTAGACAAATTATTTTCTGGTCTGGAGAATCTTTGGTATTAACTGATGAGATTACAATTTATCGTTTGGGAGGGCATTTTAAAGGTGGAGCTATTTTACATTGGAAAGATGGCAGTGATAAAAAAGGGCTTCTTCTGACAGGCGATATCATTCAAGTTGTTGCAGATCGTCAGTGGGTAAGTTTTATGTATAGTTATCCAAATTTGATTCCGTTACCAGCTAATAAAGTAAAAGAAATGGTAGATAAGATTAAAGACTTACCTTTTAATCGTTTGTATAATGCATTTCATAGAGTAATAATCGAGGATGCAAATGAAGCTGTTCAAAGATCTGCTGATCGCTATGTAAAAGCTTTACAAGGAACACTTTTTCATACTTAAATCTTAAAAATAAAGAATGACTGTTAAAACAGTCATTCTTTATTTTTAGATTTATATAGGGGTACAGCCGCATGCCCATCAACTTAAGAATTTTATAATGCCCCATTGCTATCAAGCTAATATTTTATAGTACCCCCAGAACGAAATTTTGTATTAACTTGTAACAAAAAAGCTTATTTTTTTGTTTTGAGGTATTTGCTTTTCTTAGCTTGATGGTGATGTGGTGATCCCTAAAAACAAGGACAATAAAAAAGACCGTCTAACGACGGTCTCATGAAGTAAAGCCCCCCTTTAGTTGAACAAAAGCAGGTAAGTTTCTCATGATTTCTCACTTCTTAAAATTTTTTTGTTTGACAAAGATAAAGTGGTCTTCAGGCTTCCAAACGTGCAGATGGTCAGCGATGTATCCGCGTAGCCACAACACGCCATTAATTCGTCTAAGATAAAAGCCTTTCGGAAAATCATCGTCTTTAGTTAATATTTCCGATGCTATTGTGATGGAGCCAGATGGAGCTTGATGTTGTTGTGAGGCATTCCCCAAATAACCTTCAGGCTGTTCCAGATACTCCAATCTTAGTTGAGGTCCCAGCTCAAGCGGACACAATTCCAAACCAAGTTCGCTCGCTCTTTTAAAGAGCTGAGCCGTAGTAGCTCCATCAGGAAAGCCAAGGTCTATAACGGTTAGTTCAACGGTCTCCAGGCTGTACTTTGTATTAGAAGTCGTAAATTTATCATCAGCTAGCAGTCTTTCTCCATACTCATTCATCAAAATGGAGTATTGTTGCAATTTCTGAATAAGCTGTGATTTCGTAAGTCCGCCAACCTCTACTGTTCTAGTAATAATTGGACAATCAGGGTATATTCGCATTTGTAGTCACTCCTAAAAAATTGGGTATAAGAATTTAAAATTAATACATTCTACAATTTTCCATAAATCCCTTTGTTGGAGTAAAGACCCATCGCTATTAAGCTAACAAAACTAAACTTTCTTAAAATGAAAAAATACGCTATTCTTTCTGTAGAATCATAGGTAAGGATGGCGTTTTTTATTGATTACAAATGGTCAATTGGTGTTCCCGTCCGAAAGAGGTATGAAATAGAGTCTTAAATTACAGTCCAGTTTATAAAAATCACCCTATAAAGGGGACTATGGAAAATGCTAATCCGTCCTATATGAGGTACCATCAACATTTTAACGTTTGTTGATAGTACCTCATATATTTTCAACAAAACAAAAAAGCATTTCATTTAAATTAGATGCGGAATGTGTCAAGTACATTATCTTTTTCTTCCTTATTAATCCCGATGTATCTTAGTGTAATTTGTGGTGTACTATGATTCAATATTTCTTGTAACATAGCAATATCCTTTGTTTGCTTGTAAAACCAATATCCAAATGTTTTACGCATGGTATGGGTACCTAAAGATTCGACTCCGGCAAAATCCCCGGCTTTTTGTAACTGTCGATAGGCTTGAATTTTACTAATGGGTTTATCACCTTTTCGAGAAGGAAATAACCAGGTACTTTTTAGATTTTCAGCGTATGGAAATACTTCCTCAAAAATAGAAGTAATATTTATGATACGTTCCTTTTTTGTTTTTCCTTCTTTAACTTTAAATTCTTTCCTCTTTTTTCGCTTTAATTTTAAAATCTCATTCGTTTCCATTTTAAGTAAGTCACTCACACGTAATCCAGTATTAATCCCAAGTAGGAATAAAATGTAATCACGGTCTGAACAATGACGTTTAAGAGACCATTTCATATCTTCGAGCTGTTCTATGCTCCGAATTGGTTGTACATCAATTAAATGTTGCTTTTTATCCATCTGCTTTTCAATCCCTTTATTTTCAATGATTTGAATGTATACTTTTTTGTCTATTTTTATAATATCAATGAAATTAGATGAAAGTCAATGTTTAAGGGGATATGAATGTAAACTTTTGGTGAAAAGTTTACATTCGATTTTTTATCATTTATAGCTAATTTTGTAATTAATTTCTCAATATAGAGGAAGATATCATTTGTGGTTTTAATGTTCAAAATTAACAAAAAATACAATAAATTTAAAATAAGATGGTTTTTCCTTTTGCTTATGTACAGAGATAATAAAGTTGTTTAATTTACAATAAAGTCATTTAAAAAATAATATAGTAGTTTAAAAATCCTTCTTCTACTAACGAGGCAGGTTAGTGGAAGAAATAGCAAGTGGGTTTAACTAGGAGAAGTGTCGATGACATTACAGAAGACACCGAGGTGTCTTCTGTTTTTTAAATTAAGGATATCGATAAATTAAGATTTATTTACTTAACATTGTACTTATTTTCGGACCGAGGCATCTAATCGGTGAGTATATACAAACCAAGTAATGCTTGCTGTTAATAATGTTGACGAAATTAAAGCTGTAAGAACACTATATGTTTGCCAAATAAGTATCGTTGACCAATCGAAGGCAAAAAACATTATACACTGGGCAATCGTAGCGATTAGGAAAATAATTGTTACGATTGTTCTCTTTTTTGTCATTGGCTGCTGCTCATTCGTTTTCCTTTTTCTTAATCCTAAGAAAAATAACAGAATGGCTAATAGGCAAAGAATAATTGTGGTAGACGACAAAATGATGTCCAAAAGCTGTGTGCCACTTATCTCATATGACTGAGTTAGATTGCCGTTTAATATATTTTTAACTTGTAGTACCAGGTTTATATTGGTATTTGCGCCGTTGCTCAGTAAGCAGATGGCTGTTCTTTCATTTGGCAGTATGGCTACTTTGGTACTAAAATTTGGATTACCCCCAGTGTGTTCTATAAACGTTTGTTCGGCGTTTACCGACCAACCTGCCGCATAATACATATCATTGACAGCCGAAACAGACATATCACCCCTATGTGATTTTTCGATGGCCCTGTGAAATATTTCGGGTATGTCCTGCACGATACCCATCTGTATGCCCATCCAACGCGCCATATCTTTTGTATTAGAAATGATATAGCCGGCAGGTTTATTCCCAGTATAATCCGGAGCGTTAAATGGAGTTGTTATAAAAAAGGAAGAACGGTAACCCTGTGCTAACTGTCCAGTGGCTTGAGCATCTTCTTTATAAACATACGTCTGGTGAAGACCTAAGGGTAGAAATACCTGCTCCTTCATAAAGTCTTCATAGCTTTGTCGTGATACAATCTCAATAACCAAACCCAATACGTCATAATTAACGGTTCCATAGTTATATTGTTCACCAGGAGAGAACGCCAATTCTGCATCTACCAGCGTTTCCACAGTCTTTTGCAACATATCAGGCGTATTACCTTGTGGAATATTTTGAAGATGTCTAATATTTGTTAGGCCGCTGGTATGGTGAAGAAAGTTATTTAGTGTAAGGTTTTGCATATCAACAGGTTTACCTTGATACTTTAACGTAAACCAAGGTAAATATTTTTGGATAGGGTCAGTCATTGATAGCAGCCCTTGCTCTTCCAATAGCAAAATCCCCATACCAGTAAAAGCTTTACTCACCGAGGCCAACTCATAGAGTGTATTTTCACTTGCAGACAGTCCCTTTTCAAGATCTGCATACCCAGAAGAAAAGTAGAACACTTCACCATCAGCAAGTATTGAGAGTGACATTCCAGGCACACCTGACGTACGACAGGCATCATCTAGCAATGCTTGTATTGCCACAGATTTCGAATCTGACAACGCATAACTTTGTGTTGCGAATCCTGAGAATAATATAAATATCGTTAATACAAAAACAATAGTCTTTTTCATACACTCTCCTTTCTGAAGAATTATAAGGGTATAAATAACTTATTTTTATAACTATAAACTAAATTCTGATTTATATTTCTATTTATCTATATAATATCAAATAATTGTGAAGAGTTACACTTAAACTAACGGGGGCGTTAGTTTAATAAGAAGTAAACAACTTTATTATTCATTTTTTAAGCATTACATAAGCAGATGGATATAATTTGAAACAACTTTAAAGAGCCTTGCTGCATATAGAATGTAGTAAGGCTCTTATCTTTTTTAATCAAAATTCAATAACTTTATTATCACTATACAGCTTAAAGATAAGATCGTGTATGCCGATCTTATCTTTTTTATTTGTAAATTTTTGATACAAAAAAAGAATCCTTATTATAAGGATTCTGCAACAGGAAATAACAATAATAAATCGTTATATTTAATACATAATTCATGTAATACTATCAGAACTTAATTCCCTTCAATTGCATATATTTCTATTCAGACTTACTCTGAGTTATCTCCATTCGACCTGATTGAACCGTGCGAACTTTTTCTACCTTCTTTGTTACTAAATCATATTCTTCCTCCACAACAGTATAGTTAGTCGTAGTAAACTCTGCATCTAATAAACCGATTCCAGAGACTGAGACAGTTTGTGAATCATCATTTAGTACAATTTCATTGTCAGTAACATATTCCCACATTTTTGGAGAACCTAAAGAGACCGTTTTTAGGAAAGGATAGATGTCCCCTTTATGCCAAGCACCAGGGCCTCCATGATCTACTGTTGATTGTATGTTATAAGCACCATAAAACTTGGCATTTGCTGTAATGTCTTGAGAAGTTAGCGTTCCTCTTAGTACCTGAGCCTTAACATGTACCCCTTTTCCTGATGGAACTTTAACTTGTAATGGAGGTACTGTTAAAGTTTTTTGGACTGTATGAGTATCTGTAGTAGTTGTAGACCAATCTGTTTGTACTGTAACCTTTGCGACAACCTCTACACCTACTATGTCGAAAACGTCCAAGTCTGTTTTAACAGATACTTCTGTACCAGCTTTTATCGTTTTAGTTTTTGTAACGGTTGTTGTATCAGTTACCTGTTCCGAATATTGAAGTGTTGTCATTGTTTGTTCTACGGAAGTTTTATTTTCTAAATCTTGAATGGTGTAATAAAAAGGCTCTGTATTAGCAAATAATTTTCCAGCATCTACACTTAATTGTACATCCATTACATCAATACCTTCTAAATTACAATCGTATGCTATTTGGTCATCCTTATCTCCTGTATCCGCTGCGCAATTTGAAGATATTTTATTTGAAATAGGGAAAGGATAATATCCATTATCACTCCATTTATTACCCGCTTTATTGAATGTGTCCATATCACAACGTATTAAATTATAAACGGGAAAAAAACCTACATTCTTTAACACCTCAGTTAATTCTACACTTACTTTAAGATTACCCACTTGTGCACCTTCAGATTTCATAGAGAAGCCTCCCATTCAATTTGAGAATATAAAAAATTCAGCTTTGCTAGTTTATTTTATATTTAAATGGTAGGAAATGTAATTGATAAATAAATTAACTTATGAAAAATGAACAAAGAAAATATCCCTTTTATATAAAAAAACGTTTATTTAAGATCAAAAAAAGAACCCTTTCAACAATAAGGATTCTTGACCATATTTCACATTTTTATTGGCTATCATCCATCTTATTTACATCCGAAAATTCTAACTTTGTATAATCCATATTTGGATTGTTTTCTTTTGCTAACTCGCTAATACCCAACATACAGGCAAATTCTTTTGTCTTTGGAGTTCGAATTTGATAAGTCTTCTCAGTTTCATTCGATTTAAGTACAACATCATAAGAAGACTCATGGATCTTTGTTTCAACTACTTTTACGTTCTGCCAACTTGGTTCTATTATTGCCGATAGTGCGTTTCCCTGAATAGATTGTAATTCTTCTTCTGTTGGAACTACACTTGAAAAGTAATTAACCTGACACGTTTCATTATCTTGATTATTAATATTAAAAGTCACCGCAAAGTTGTAATCTCCCTTAGTATTATCTTCAGTCTTAATTATGTATTGAGTACTTGGTTTAATAAGGATGATTTCAACTGAGTTAGCTAGTCTTGCTATTCCAAAACTTGTTATTGCGTCATACTCTGAATATGCTGATACTTGCTTAGTTACAATAGAACCATCAATTTTCAACTCTACATCCCATAAAGACTTCTCTTCATCAAATCGATTTGTTGTCATCGTTAGAAATATATTGCTCTTACCAAAATGCAAATGGGTATCTAACCACTTACTAAATTTGTTTTTATCAATATAATGTTCTATATGCTCAAGTATGTTTCTTCTAGCCTCCTGCGCATCCTCTGCATATGTATCAATATAAAGTTCAAAAGAACCCCATCGAGAATCATTATCACCCATTTCAAATTCGACTACTGTATCGTGATGGCAAAATTTCAAACATATTGTATGTTTTTTCAACATATTATCATTCCTCCTTATAGTGATTAAGTAATTAGTAAGAGTTGTACAAATATATAGCCTCTAAAAAGAGAACTAATATAATTATAATTAGAAGCTTTAAAATATAATATTGAGAAAGTTTACAATAGAGTGTCCTACATGGCTTATTTCAAGACTTTTGTTTTTGACTGCTACTAAAATGTCATCTCTAAGGCGACTTAATTTATGATGATTTTTTAGCGTAGGATATTCGAGCTTTGTTAACGGTAACCCTGTGATTGAAAGTAAACTTCTGGCTAAAAGTTTACTTTCGCTTTTTGAATCATTTATAGCTAATTTTGTAATAAATTTCTCAATATAGATATACTTGTGAATTATGGTTTTAATATTCAAAATTAACAAAAATTAAAGTATAATAAAAATATGATGGTTATCACTTATGTTTACTCCTTGTGCTGAAGATAAGATCGTATTCTCCGATCTTATCTTTTTTTGTTTGTAGAAATTTAATGCAAAAAAATAGAATCCTTGTGTTAAGGATTCTGCAACAGGAAATAACAGATATATAAGGGGTCCCTCCAACATAACGCGAATCTTGTACGCTAAAGAATTATTCAGTGTCTTTTTTTAACATATCGATTAATAAAATAAATTATACAAATAATTTGTTATACCTCCATGTACCCTAGCTGATATAATGTATAAGGTAATTATTGTTTAATTAAAGGTACATATATTAGGAGGTACATAAGCCATGATAGAGTTAATTACGGCATTTTTCTTACTAATTCTCCATTCCATTGTTTATCTCTTTTCAAGTGGAGAAACTAAGCAAATAGCAAAAAAACATATAAAAGAAATTCTTAATAGTCCGGATGGAGTAATAATATTAATCGTTGCTGCGGCACTTTTAATCGGGGGGATATATTTATCTTTTTATGGTTTCAGTTTATGACTATAAACTAAAATTATATCCAAGTATACGAGACAATGGTTCACCTAGGAAGCATGCGTATTATGGTGGAGAATGGGACACAGATGGTCTTTTTGGAGAAGCCAAATATGTTTATAATAAAACTGATGAATCGGTTAATAAGTAGTATATAAAAGCCTAATATATTTCTATAACAGTAGGCCTTTGAGTTGATAGCGAAGTGATTTCTTAAAGCCTTAAATATTAAGGATTTTTTCATTATGGGATAGCACCAATCGCAAATTCTGTACGCTAAGGCTACAACCACTGATGTTACAAGGATTGTATAATAAGAACCGAAAACGATCGTTTAGGGAACTCTATTTAATTCTAATATAACTGAAAGAAATACAGTCAAAAACCAGTTCCAAAACTCATTATCAAAAACAAAGTACCATAACAAACATTAAATGTCGTTTATGGTACTTTGTTAACGTATGGTAAAACCAAGTTTTTCAACTTGAAAATTCCTTAGCGTACGAAATTAGCGTTATGTTGGCGAGACCCCATGCCCATCAAGCTAAGAAATTCATTGTTCCCCAAAACGAAAAAAATGACCTAAATTCTCATAAATAATGGTTGTAGTTATATAAAATTTTTGTTTTAGGGATACCTCAAAGTGTTAGCTTAATAAGAATAATACTTAGCCTCCTTTAGATAAAAAAGGGGCTTTTTTACATATAAAATCACATGGGTCTTGATTGAAACTGAACTACCAATAACATTTGAAATAAAATCCCTTTTAATAACTAATGTAGATATATTTGCGAAATATATGAGAGCAACCGCTCAAAAGTAAAATGGTGATTTAAGTTAGCAAAAAGTACTCATCTGAGTACTTTTTCGCTCCATTTACGATGATATAAAGGGGGTTGTAATATACGTATTAATATTTCTTGTTGCTGAATATGTTTAAAAGAGATCGTTCTGCAATTCACAGAATGGTTAAATGAAAATACTTTTATATACGATTAATTTTAGTAATCATTCAACTTGGAAGATGTTAAAATATACCTATATATCTTAGGATATGAAAAAAGGCGGTAATTTATAGATAGTGGGATATACCATTCGAAATTAAGTATATGTATGGAGGGATAGTTTGAAAATATTAAAAGTACTTTACCGTATTTTACTGATAGTATTTCCGGTATTTCTATTAATTTTTTCTATATTGAATCTCAGTACAAGAGCCTTTGGTCAACCAGCTAACTTTGATTACTATTTAATATGGGTATTAATTTTTTTACTTTTAATAGGGTATATTGTTCAGTTCTTTTCAAAATATAGAATAGTTGGATTTATAATTATTTTGGTTTCACCCATAATAATTATAAGTTGCTCGGTCTTTTTTCATCAATATTAGGGGTCCCGCCCTATCGCTATCAAGCTAACAAAACTAAACTTCCTCAAAATGCAAAGATACGCTATTCTTTTTGTAGAAACATACAGAAAGGATGGCGTTTTTGATGAACCCTATCATTTCAAATGAACTGGATCTTTTTGCACAAGAGCTACAATACTTTTTATCTCCAGTAGTCCTACAAGATATCGCCAGACAAGTTGGCTTTGTACAGCGATCTAGTAAGTATCAAGCAAACGAACTCATTGCCCTTTGCGTATGGCTCAGTCAAGAAATTGCTAGCACATCACTTGCACAATTGTGTGGTCAGTTAGAAGTTTCCACTGGGGTACTTATAAGCCCAGAAGGACTGAATCAACGCTTTAATTCAGCTGCCATCGCATTTCTTCGAGAAGTCTTTACTTCTCTTCTCACACAAAAATTCTGTTCAAATCACTCACTTTCTGCACACGTGATCTCTACTTTTAATCGTATCCGTATTTTAGATGCAACAGTGTTTCAACTGCCTGATCATTTCGCCACTGACTATCAAGGTTCAGGTGGAAGTAGTAATACGGCAGGCGTGAAAATCCAATTGGAATATGATTTACTTAGTGGTCAATTGCTTAACGTGCAGCTTGGACCAGGAAAGAATAATGATAAAACATACGGTACCATCTGCCTTGAAACCGTAGAGGCGGACGATTTATGTTTACGTGATCTTGGTTACTTCGATTTAGGAGACTTACAAACTATCCATGATAAAGGGGCTTACTACATCTCGCGGTTGAAGCTGAATACAAGGATTTATATCAAGAACCCTGAGCCGGAATACTTCAACAACGGCACGTTAATAAAGCAAACAGAATACATCCAGCTTGATATGACACAAATGATGTTGGGTCTAATCCCTGGTGAAACGATAGAAATTCCCGAGGTATACATTGGCCAAAATCAGAAACTTCCAGCACGTGTCATTATCCATCGTTTAACCGATGATCAAACGCAAACACGCCTGAAAAACCAAGCGATACGTGAAAAGAAAAAAGGCATTGTCATGAAGGATAAAAGTAAACGTTTAATGGGTATGAATGTATATATCACGAACACTTCTCTAGAAGGGGTACCAACGAACTACGTGCACTCACTGTATTCACTTCGTTGGCAGATTGAAATTTTGTTTAAAACGTGGAAGTCATTTTTTGAAATCGATGAATGTAAAAATATTAAAAGAGAACGCCTAGAGTGCCATTTATATGGACAACTCATCGGCATTCTCCTCTGTTCTTCTACGATGTTTCAAATGCGACAGTTTCTGCTTGAAAAGAAAAAGCAGGAGCTGAGTGAATACAAAGCGATTTATATGATTAAAGATTACTTTCCGTTACTGTTTCAAGCGATAGCCATTGGCACAGAAGAACTTTTGAAAATTTTGCATCGTCTTTATCTACTGCTCAAAAAGAACGGTCGTAAATGTCATCGGTATAAGAAAATGACCGTCTTTGATATTTTAGGGATTGTGTATAAAACGACGGTGAAGTATAGACAAACTGCCTAGCGAAAAAATCACGCTTTAATAGGCTTCTTTAGTATGCCTACTTTTCTATCAATTGCTAGTCTTAAACCAAGGATCGCTTCATATCTAGTAAGTTACTTGGTTAGCTTGATGGGCATGTGGCGAGACCCCATCGCTATCAAGCTAAGCTTATGCAAAGTCAATTTTAGGCGAGATTGTTTCTTTTTTCTAAGGGGCAAGTGTAGGTGATTGAAAGATTTGCATACGAAATAAACCCTAATGGGTTTCACTTTTTTGAATTAAGCGGCTTGATTATCAGACATGGAATTGTAAACGACACCTAATATATCAAAGACCGTTTTTTTCTCATATCGATGAGATTTCCGCCCGTTTTGCTGTAGGAGATTGAACAGACGAAGTAACACCTTTGATAGCTCTTGGGTGTTTTTTTGTATAGTTTGGAATAGAAGAAGAAAATAGTCTTTAATCATATATATGGCTTTATACTC